>CAZTRR010000014.1:9103-28687 GCA_964616785.1 uncultured Dehalococcoidales bacterium | reverse complement strand
TCATATTCCTTAAGCTCCGGAGTGAAGAACCGCTCTGCCCCGGTCAGCGTCTGCTTTCGAAAGTAATCCTCAGGGACAAGGTCCAGGTTGGCCTTGGACACCTCGATATAGTATCCAAATACTTTGTTGTAGCCCACCTTTAGAGACTTGATGCCGGTGCGTTCCCGCTCCTGCCGCTCCAGATTCGCCAGGTAGTTCTTGGCCTCCGATGCAGCTTGCCGGATGCCATCCAGTTGTTGAGAAAAGCCCACCCTTATGACCCCACCCCTGTCCAGAGTAGCACTCGGGTCATCGACAATCGACCGTGCTACCAAATGAACAACGTCGGGACAGGGCTTCAACTCAGAACTCAGCGAGGCTAGAGGACTATCACCCTCTTCCATCACTGCCTTCACCTCGCCCAGTTTTTCCAGGCCGGTACGCAGCGCCACCAGATCCCTGGGAGTAGCTATAGCGCCCGTAACGCGGTTGACCAGGCGCTCCAAATCGGCAATGCCTGCGAGAAGAGACATGACCTTATGCCGCATCAGAATATCGTGGTAAAACCAGTCCACCGCTTCCTGCCGGCCAGTCAGTTGCTTTATGTCCAGTAGCGGCTGCCCTAACCATTTCTTCAGCAGCCTGCCCCCCATCGCGGTCTTGGTCAAGTCGATCACCGAAAGGATAGACCCAGAACTGGCCCCCCAGCGAGTGCTGGCGAAGAGCTCTAGGTTTCGCCGGGTCTGAGCATCGAGCACCATGAACGATTCGAGTGAATAGGTAGCCAGCTGATTTAGCTGCTCCAGTGCTCCCTTCTGGTTTTCCTGAAGGTAGTGAACGATTGAGCCGGCTGCTCCGATAGCCAGCGGCAAGTGGGCACAGCCGTATCCTTCAAGAGAGGCAACCGAGAAGTGGTCAATCAGTGTTTGCTGCGCCGTCTCCAGGTCAAACCAGTAATCGTCAAGGCGGGTTACCGAGGCTGGGAACACCAAATCGCTCGCCTCCAGGCCCTGGGGCAGCAGGAGTTCAGCCGCACGGAGACGCTCCAACTCGTCAGAAACCCCACTTGCCGGAAGCTGAGTGGTTGCAAATTCACCCGTTGTGATGTCTACATAAGAAATCCCGGCCCGCTCACCCTCAACTACCAGGCTCACCAGGAAGTTGTTGCTCTTATCCGTTAGAAGACCGGGCTCGACCACAGTCCCCGGGGTTACCACACGAATAACCTCGCGTTCCACTAACCCCTTACCCGGCGGGCTCATCTGCTCACAGATAGCCACTTTATAGCCCTTGTTGATGAGCCTGGCTAAATAGTTGTCAATAGCATGATGGGGAATCCCAGCGAGAGGCACCCGCTGTCCTTTCCCCATCTCCCTCGAGGTTAAGGTAATCTCGAGCTCTCGCGAGGTAATCTTGGCATCCTCGTCGAAGGTCTCGTAGAAATCGCCCAGTCGAAAGAAGACTATCGCCCCAGGATAGCGCTGCTTAATTTTCAGGTACTGTCGCCGAACGGGAGTTATCGACATGTTCCACCCAGCCCTATTTTACTACTTCCCCAGCCAAGGACAAAGATGTGTTCCCTTGCATTCACCTTGGGGCCGTTCGTTTCACTCAAGGCAGGCTCCGACCCTCTCGCATCAAGGCAGAGGAGAAACCTTCAAAGGAACATGTCGCGCGAGGCTTATGGTCATTGATTAAGTGACCCGTCGCAGAATCGGCGCAACGGGTAGCCTAGAGCATCGGCTCTAGGCGCCCTCACAGCCTTGGCTTGCAGATTATCTCCTTTACTCTGACGGAAAAGACATCGTGGCCATGGGCCGGGTTCAGCACGACGGCCGTATCTGCCCCCCGACCTGTCCCACCAATCGCGATTACCTCCTCATCAGTTGCCACAAGACCAGCGTCGGCAGCCATAACACTGATTTCAATGGCTACCTTCACCCCCTGCCCAAACATCCGGAGCGTATTAGCCATGAAATCCCCCAGGACATAAGTGTTAAAGGACTTCCTGGCAGCATGAGCTATTCCGCCAAAAGCATGACCGCCGGTGAAGATGTGCGCCCCCAGTCTCTCTATCGCTTGCCGGTTCTCCGCAGTGAGTTCTTGAGTGTTTGGACCCTTGAAGCCGGTAGTATGGGTCACAACAACGACTGTGCAATCCTTGAATGCCTCCGCGGCCTTTACGCCGGTATCACCAACCGTCGTGGCAACCACTATTGTGTTGATTCCAAGTTCCCCAGCTCTGGCTTTGGCCAATCTTAGTGCCTCATCCGTATTCTCGGTGCCCGCTGCCTCGAAATAGACGATTTTGGCCTCCTTTGCCATTGTCCCTCCTTCCAGAGAACTACCTGCTATACGACCCCACCTTTCCTATTCCACCTTGAAGGGTACGCTGACCTCTTCCTCATCATACATACAAGATGACTTTGTAATCCCCCCTTGGCCACTCATAGTCAGGAATAGGGGGGAGAGGCAGCACTATAGAAGTGTAACACGTGCCTTCCGCAGTAGCATTCAAAACCTCGATGGTGTAGTTCTTCCCGGTTTGCGCTTCTGCCTCTCCCCCGACATATACCCACTCCGCCTTTATCTCAGTGTCGCGCGGGGCATCAGTTAGCTTGAACGAGCAGAAGAACCCTTCAGCGTCGGTAGAGAAAACACCGGTCGGGTTAACCGGCCGACTACCATCGTCGACACCCCTTGCCATTGTTGCCTCACTCAGAAGGCCAGTTGGGGGACTGACTTCCTCCTCCTCTTCCGCACAGCCCACGAGCGGCACAGCCGCCGACATCAAAATCACGAACACCCCAACTGCTAGCGACAGACTATTCTTCATATGTGTCCTCCACAATGTGTTTCTCCAGACAGTGCCTGCGGCGATGTCAAGAGCAATTCCTTTGCTTCCCTACCTCCCTAACAGCACTGGCAAGAAATCGTAGAACTTGTCCCCCCCTCTTGTCAACTATGAGGACAATCTCTAGTGACACCAAGCTCAAGTCGGCTGGACAACGCACTAGACAGAAGACCCGTTTCCCGAGGACAGATGCCTATCACAGGGCCGCTGACTTCAACGGTGCTGAGAACCCCGTAGAGCTAGCCCGAACCCAATCCTGACCACAATGGCCGAGCTTAATTTGTTCTACACGTCTATTGTGAACCAGGAGAGGAAATCGTCTATACTAGCACAGACCTCAAACGGACCCGTCATGAGTACAAGAGAAAATGTACTAACCATAATTGATGAAGCCCTCAAGGCAGTCTATCCTGAAGGCGCAGTTAGACAGGCGTTGGCCAACTGGCAAAGTGAGGGGAGAATCAAGGTGGTAGCTATCGGAAAAGCTGCCTGGAGAATGGCAAAGGCAGCAAGTGAAAGTCTAGGAGACCGTATTTCTCAGGGCATTGTCATAACTAAGTATGGGCATTCAATGGGAGATCTCGAAGCTTTTCAAGTGTTTGAGGCAGGGCATCCAATACCAGACAGGAACACCATCAAGGCAACACAGCAGGCGCTGGACATGGTCAAAGAGCTGAGACAAGATGACATTCTGCTCTTCCTGGTTTCTGGCGGCGGGTCTTCCCTTTTTGAACTCCCTGCCGAGAACGTTGAACTCGAGGACTTGATAAAGCTCACTGACCAGCTCCTGAAGTCCGGAGCCACAATTTCGGAAATCAACACGGTCCGAAAGCATCTTTCCAGGGTCAAGGGAGGACGTTTTGCCGAAACTGTGATACCTGCTAGAATCCATTGTCTCGTGCTTTCTGATGTCCTCGGTGATAGACTGGATACCATCGCCTCTGGTCCCGCTTATCCTGATGCCACAACTTCTGAAGATGCCCTGCGAATAATACAGAAGTACGGCGTGAAGCTTCCTTCTGGAGTCCTAGATGCCTTGAGGAAAGAGACGCCGAAATCACTGCACAACGTTGAAACCAAGATAATTGGCAGCATTCTCGTGGCCTGTGAAGCTGCCAGGAGAGCGGCTCAAAAGCTCGGTTACAACTCAACTATATTGACGGCAACTCTAGACGGCGAAGCGTGTGAAACCGGGGCTTTCATAAGCGCCGTCGCACGTGAGGTTGCCTCCCGTGACCGGCCTGTCAAAAGACCCTGTGCCATAATTCTGGGAGGGGAAACTGTCGTTCAGGTGAAAGGAAACGGACTGGGTGGAAGAAACCAAGAGCTGGCACTGTCCGCTGCGCGCGGCATCGAGGGACTAGATAATGTCGTCATAGCTTCCGTGGCTACAGACGGTACAGATGGCCCAACCGATGCAGCCGGAGGGGTAGTAGATGGAGAGACAATCATGCGTTTAAGGAAGAAAGGCATTGATGTGGAAGAAGTGCTAGAGAATAACGATTCTTACCACGCTCTCGAAGCCGCCGGTGACCTATTGAACACCGGGCCAACAGGAACCAACGTTAATGACCTCGTTTTGCTTCTGTGCCAGTAGCGCATTCATCCGCAGTGCGGTCCAGTGGACATTATTAAGAAACGTTGAACAGGGCTTGGTCCAGATTGGTGCTCCAGTTATCTGCTCGTACACGGTCAGCCATTTCCGCAACGCCCGCTACAGGAACTGAGCGGACGAGAAACTGGGGATGGTGAGAGAATCCCCAGTTGCGCGAGTTCATCCAGTCATTCGGTTCGGTGTTCGCCGGATTGTCGGGGAAGCCTTGCCCGAAGTTCCCTTCCATTGCTTCAATATACACGAGATCAAGGGGCTTGCGTACCCACAAACCAGCTACGTTCCTGAAACCATCACAGACCTGGCTGCCAAGAAAGCGGGGCCTCACTCAGTCCTTCTTCCTGAACTTCTCCACCCTCTCCTCAGTATCCGTAATCACGAACTTGGTCTTGGCTTCCAGTTCCAAGCCCTTTTGCAGAGTATCTTTCCAGCCCTGATTGTAAAGCTGTTTGTAGGCGGCGATGGCTTCGGGACTGTTGGCCATTATCTTACTCGCCAACTGCTGGACAGCCTCTTCCAGCTTCTCCGCAGGGACTGTCATATTTGCCAGTCCAATGCGCTCTGCCTCCTGCCCCGTAATCATTTCTGCGGTAAAAGACAGCTCTCTTGCTTTCAGCAATCCGATAGTCCGCGGCAAACGCTGGCTCATTCCCCAGCTAGGCCGAAGCCCCCAGCGGGTATGGGTATCACCAAACTTGGCTTCTTCCGAGGCTACGACGAGATCACAGCCCAGGACTATTTCCAATGCCCCGGTGAGACAATAGCCATTGACCGCCGCTATCACGACCTTGGGTATGGTCTGAATAGCATCGATAACACCTCTAGCTGGATCATCCAGTATGGACCCTGCGCCCCCTGCTTCGAGCTTGCGGTCTCCTAATGACACCAGGTCCACCCCGGCAGAAAAGGCGCGGCCTGCTCCAGTAAGCACCACTACCCGCACATCGTCATCTTCGCCCGCCTCCTCCACTGCGGCTTTAAGCTCCACGAGAAGCGCCGCGCTCAAAGCGTTCATCACCCTAGGACGGTTTATGGTGATCTTGGCGATACCCTCGCCTTTTTCGTAGATTAGATTCTCATATTCCATAGCCTGACTCCTCCGTTGCTTCTATTCGTCCATGCCAAGCGCTGCAGCCGCAGAAAGCGAGTGCCTCACCTACTACCTCGGCCTCCCACAGCCAGAGTATAATATTTTCGGCGCGGAAACTGAAGTGAGAAAAGTTGAGAAACTGGAGGATTTGAACTATGATTTGCCTGACAAAGTTCCCCTCTTCCGCAAAGGAGGTGAGTTCAGCTGTGAAGAGGCAAGAAGGTACCGAACCTAAGTCAGAGATAACATGCCAGAAAGGAGTGAACAATCGTGGCAAGTAGCCAACAGCCTATTCTATTAGAGAAGCATGACCAGGTCGGATACATTACGTTCAATCGACCAGAGAAGCTAAATGCCATACGCTGGGAAGACTACATCTTGCTTGATGACATGGTTAACGACTGCGACAATGACGACAACATCAGGGTAATCATTCTGACGGGAAAAGGCAGAGCCTTCTCGGCAGGGGACGACATAGAGGGATACCCCGGATCGGGCCAAGAGAGTGTTATCAAAGGGGACCCTGGGATGGCGCTCGTTGTAGAGGGCAAGTACCTACAAGCCCAGCTTGCTGGATATCAGATACCCCTGCAGAAAACGTGCCTGACCTTGTTGAACTCCGGGAAAGTATCGATCGCGGCGGTGAATGGCGTTTGCTGGGCACCTGAAATCCTATATGCCATGGACTTTGTTATTGCTGCCGATGTTGCAACATTTGCGCAGGGCGATGTCCGCAATGGCCTTTGCCCCGGTGGTGCCTCAACGCAGCTATTGCCCCGGCTTCTGGGCAGACGCCGAGCCATCGAGTTCCTTCTTCTGTCCGAAGAGATATCGGCGCAGGAGGCCTATAGAATAGGCCTGGTCAATAAGGTGGTGCCTCTTTCACAACTCATGCCGGAAGCCGAAGCCTTGGCCAAGAAAATGATTGCTCGACCTCTCAGTTCAATCAAGCTGGTAAAGACAGCCGTAACCAAGGCCCAGGATTTGCCGCTAAAGGACGGGCTTGAGGTAGAGCAATGGTACAGCAGTATCTCCATACAAAGCGAGGCTTTTCAGACTTTCTACCGCGCATTTCAGGCCAGGAAAAAAGCCAAAGGCAAGTGATATTCCTTCGAAAACAGATTGTCGTACTCTGGCCCGGGTAGATTGGAGCATCGGCTCCAATCATGCCTAGAGCGGATGCTCTAGGCTACCCCGACTTTCATAATTCGCTGGTGGGCATCTGCCCATGGGCATTTGTTTAGCAGATTAGCAGGAAGTCGGATGTTGAGTGAAATGTCGGCCTTCTCAGCAGAATAGCCTGTGCGCCGAGATTCAGCAGGCGACAGCCCAGAAGACAGTCTCAACATTGTTGAGCATCAGCATCCAGAGTCACCTTGGAATGGCATAACCGTGCCTGGCGGGGTTCTGCCAAGTCATCGCTCTACTTCACAGCCGCTGGCCTCAAATCGGGGCAGGTAACCCAATCGGTGATTGGCAGCAGTCTCCCTCTCTCAACCTTGAAGATAAGGGTCTGGGTTGGTTCCGGCTTCTTGGCAGTAAAGCTATATCTGGTCATTCCCTGAGGGCTGAAGTCGTTCAGCTTAAGAAACTGGTCTCTTAGTGTAATACCACTCAACCCATCCCAGCCTACCTCCTCAACACACTCATTCAGGGCATGACAAATGGTGTATAGCTCACACCATGCAGCCAGGTAGCCCATAGTCCTCTCTTGCGGTTGCCTCTTATGCTTGTAGAAAGCAGCAACCGCCGCAGCAACCCCTTCAACCTCAGGCATCGACCAGGAAGCAAAGGAGCGAGGACCAATCACTCCTTCGGCCAGCTCTCCTGCCAGCGCAATCGCCGAGCTATCCATCCCCCATGGACCACAGGCGCGATGTATCATGCCCGGGGTAGTGTCATAAAGGTCTTGATTCAGTATGCCGAGAGCTGCAGCGGCGCTATGAATCACTTTGGGGCCGTCAGCTAGCGTATTATCATACACCCAGTTGGCCCCCGAGCTCCTTATCTCCATCATCTCGGTCGACACATCCGTGTCCCCCAAATCAAAAACATCCTCATATACAATCTCAACACCTTTCTTCATCGCATAATCCCGCACTGCATCGGTCATTATTCCCCTACCAAGAATGTTGTCCCAGGTTAGAATAGCTAGCTTAACCTTCTGGCCGGTCTTTTCGGCCCAGTGCCCTGTGACCCAGTCCATAAAGGCGCCGATGGAATCTGGATACGAGGGAATGGCAGAAAACGTGTACCCCGCTGGGTAAATGCATTTCCCTGAAGGGGTGTTGGTAAAACAAAGTATGCCGTCCTCCAGATGCATCTTTCTTAGCGTGTCGCACCCCGCCGAGTCGTAGACAACGGTGACTATGGGATAGGGTCTCGATGCCTTGAAGGTAGCATAAGCTTCCATCACAGCATCTAGCTCGCCGCCGGTATCCCAAGACATGTCGGCTATAGGCACGCCGTCGATGCCTCCGCCTTCTTCGTTAAACCACTCCGTAAAATCTTTCATACCACTCACTATGGGCGTTGTAGCCGGAGCATAAGGTCCGCTCAGGTCACCGAAGTGATGAATGACGACTTTGTCCGGCTTACCCACAAGTGGCCCTAGAGCTGCGCAACCGAGTACTGGCGCCAGCGCCAATAGCAATGCCATCACTACCAGACCTAGCATACTAAGATTTCTTGCATTCATGTCCTACCTCCTTCTCGTCAATCGGAGCCCCTGGAACTAGAGTGAAAGCCACCGCAACCAGACACAATACCACCCCGCTATTCTACACCCCGAGGCGGGTCCGGGCGATGAGTTCTTGTTTGGCCGCATCAGGAAGGTCGTCGAAGTACGCACAGTAGCCGGATACCCGGACCACGAGCTCCGGATACTTCCCTGGATTACGGCGGGCATCCTCCAGCATCTCTGGGTCGAGCACGTTTAGTTGTACCTCCATCCCCCCTGAATTGAAGAACCCCTTTACCAAAGCGGACAGGATATCCACCCCCCGATCACCGGCCAGGGTATGAGGGTCGAAACGAAGGTTCAGGGCGTAACCATTAGGCGCCCTAGTGGAGTCTACGCGTGCTACCGAGTTGAGCAAGGCAGTGGGTCCCAGGCGGTCCTGCCCGTTGGCTGCTCCCAGGCTAGCCGCAAATGGCTCCCCGGCCCTTCTCCCGCTGGGCAAAGCGCCCACTAGCTGCCCAAAAGCCACGTGGCACGTCACGGAATAGAATCCAGGCACATAGGGACCCCCGCGCGTGTTGTGGTGGCGAGCCAAGGCCGAGTGGAAAATACGCACTACCAGATTGGCATAGTCATCAGGTAAGGAATGGTCATTCCCGTATTTCGGAGCATTGAGCAGCTCAGCCCGAACCCTGCCATCAGATCTGAAGTTGCCGCACAGGGCCTTTAGCACCTCGCCCATGGTATACTCCTGGCGGCGAAAAACCACCTCATCCAGAGCAGCTAGTGAATCCGCTACATCCGCCACCCCCACACCCTGGATACCGCTGGAGTTATACAATGCCCCTCCTGCAGTAACGTCTCGACCCGACTCCAGGCAACCCTCCACCAGCATAGACGAAAGAGGAGTGGGATGGTAGTCCTTATTTCCTTTCTCGATGACCTGGAGGTCACCTATCATGCGTGCCACCATGTATTCCACCTGCCCCCGGAACGCCTCGATCACCCCGTCAATGCTAGTGAAAGAGCTGGGATCAGGAGTAGCGATGCCCACTCGCCGGCGACCCTTGAGTCGCCTTCCACGATTAAGCGCCAGCTCGAGACAGAGGGGAAGATTGAACAGTGAAGCATCCGTGGACAAAAAGCTCTTCCCCGGCAAGGCCAGTTCCACACAGCCCACCACCGCATAACCTCGCGCCTCCTCCTGGGGGTAGCCATGGGACACAAGTGAGGCTATGGCAGCCTCGTCGTTGAAGAGGGCCGGCACACCATTGCCCTTCCTTGCCACCTGCGCCACCCGTCTTAAGTAATCCTCAGGAGACCCAGCGTGAATGCGCGCCTGATAGTTCGGGTCACGGAGACCAGATTCCTCCATCACATCGAGAAACACGTAGGTAAGGTCGTTGACGACATCCTTTCCCTCCCTGTCCACACCCCCTACTATCGCCGCCTGCACCACCAGGTAGCCGCCATGGTACTGGCTGACTCCCTCCGAGAGCAGGAAGACGTGCTCTGTGGCCTTAGCAGAAAAGCAAAGCAGAAGTTCGCGAGCTCGCTCGCGGGTGATTCTGCCTTCCTCCGTATCATGTAGGTAGTAAGGATAAAGATACTGGTCCATCCTACCGAAGGAGATAGCGGAGTTGAGCCCCTCCAGGCTCACCGCCATATGGGTTAACCATAAGGACTGCAAGGCCTCATGAAACGTTTCGGCCGGGCCATACGGCACCTTAGAGCAAATACGCGCCAGTTCCCTGAGCTCGGCAGCCCGTGCCGCGTCTTCTTCCTCAAGAGCCAAGCGCTCGGCCTCCTGCGCCAAGCGTGTGGCGAAATCGACCAGGCCTTCGCAGGCGATGCGCGCCGCACAGTGGAGATCCCCCCCCTTTCCTACCATAGCCTCTAGATAACCCTTCACACCCAGCTTTAGCATCTTTTCGTAGTTGGGAAGGAAATGTCCGATGCCGCCTGCTTCGTTTATCAAGTAATAGGTGGCATTGAGCTGTTCAATTACATAGCGCCCCAACTGCATGAGATGCGGAAAGAAAGCCCGAAAAGGCATGTTACGAAACAGCCAATAGGGGAAGACGCGAAAGAGCAGCTTCAACCGGTCGGGCCAGGCGATGTGCAAAGGAGTTGTCTTCCTCTTATCAATCCACAGCAAGTCCCCACTCATGAACACGCCGCTCAGCTCAGGTTGGATAAGAGCTGAGATGCGCTGGCTGCCCATGTTGCCCACGATTAGCTCATCAGGATAGATACGCAGAGATTTATGCTTCAGAAGATAGCGCAAGGCCTTGGCCCTACGAACCACCATGGGCTCGGCAGGGTCGTCGTGATACTTGAAGTACTCGGTGATCAGGACCGCCCGCTCCGGGCACAGGTAGACCGGGCTGGAGAGGAGTCCCTGCTTTATGCGCTTGAAGCGCAGCGACTCTTTCTTTTGCTCAACGACCTCAACAGACTCTGCCACGCATACTCCTCTCTTTCTTCACACCATAATCTACCACAGCCTATAGACGTATTCAATTCCCCTAGGCCATTAAGCCTGTTACCCTTTCAAGTGTTGGGTTCAGCCCACCGCTCACCAGAGAAGCCCTGATCTCCGTTCGCAGAAACAGGGCCACGATAGCCTTGAGCTAACGGACGGTCCTTCTCAACCGCAGCTGAAAGGCTTGAGGAATCTGTAACGACTCGCACACTGGCAGTCTTACTTGGTGACACACGCGAAGAAAGGGAACCAGGCTAGGTTTGAGCAGTGGACAGGAGGTTTAGAGCTCTTGGTCGGTGGCGGTAGCCTGCGCTACCTGTTGAACAAGGTTCTCCAAATTCGACACCGCCAAGGAGAGCCCGAGTTGCCTCAGTTCAGTGTAGTCCAGTCCTCTGAATAGGCGTTGCCCCGCCACTCTCGCCATCTCATCATAAATCGCTGGCCATTCCACACACCGCCGTTCTACACAGAAGAGAATAAACTCCCTTAGTTGTGGATCCAGAGAATTCATAACGCCCCACCAATAATAAACGCCAGATGCCACAAGAAGTTTAGGCCATTTGAAGCGATAAGAAGGCAGGCCCACCCCTCTACCACCTTTTCGCGACTACGACGACATTGAAGCTTTGATAGCGCAGACTACCACAGGGCGCCGAGCGGTAAGCTGAGGAAGGCGGACGCAATCGCGTCAAAGCGAGGGCAGATAGACGAATCCGAACAGGTTGGCATCATGGAATGCACCGTGCCGTGGCAAGATTCGCCCAGAAACCCATGCCCAAAGCACGTACGGAACGTAAGCTCAGGTGACTGATAAGATCAATCAGCCAGAAGTAGATGGGCCCGTTATCAAAACACCAGAGACCTTTTCGCCGGTACCTCAATCCTACCCGGCTGGTTGTGCGGCCTGCTCCTTCGCTCGCCGTTTCTTCGCCATTTCCGGGTTGGGATTACACACCGCCAGACACCTAGCGCCACAACCCGTCGCGCAGGCTCTCGTCGGGGCTCTGCTAACCTCGTTCTCACAGTGCTGTCGGAGGGAAAGTGAATTTCTTGCTCGATTTGTGTAATATGATGGCTAGCCATAATTGGACAAGATGGCCGACAGATTCAACAAGAGCATATATCAAAGCTGGGGGCAGCCTGTTGTAGACATCTGTTCTCTGGCAAAGAACACCAGGCTTATCACACGCATAAGGAAGAAAGGGCTTGTACCACCGGATTTCAGGGAAAGACTGATGCTCGCTGTCATAGCCGTATACGGCTGCCGCTATTGCTCCTGGGCTCATAGCAGAGAGGCCTTGAGAAGCGGAGTCAGCGGAGCTGAGATAACAGACCTTCTCCGCGGCAGCGTGGGCAACTGCCCACAACAGGAAGTTACGGCGCTGCTCTACGCCCAGCACTGGGCTGAGTCCAATGCCAATCCCGACCCGGCATCGGTTCAAACGCTTGTAGAAACCTACGGCTCTGAAAAGGCCGAGGCAATAAATGTAGTCCTCCGTATGATCCGTGTCGGTAACCTCATGGGCAATTCCTTGGACTACCTACTGTATAAAATATCTAGTCGTAAATGAAACGTCGACAGAGGGTTGAAAACGTTGATAGGAATCTCCTTTCTCAGGAGCTAGATGATGAGCGATTCCAACAATAAGGTCATCTTGATAACCGGAGCTACGGGATTCATCGGCAGCCATCTGGTTAAGGCGAACCTTGACAAAAGATATTCAGTTCGCGCCCTGGTGCTGCCGGATGACCCGGGTGAACCTGCGCTCAAATCTAAGGGCGTGGACATAGTAATAGGGGATATCCGTGATTACGAAGCGGTGAAAAGAGCCGCATCCGGTGTAGATACCATCTTCCACTGCGCAGCAGTGGTGACAGACTGGGCGCCGAAAAAGCTATTCCAGGAGGTCACGGTCGCCGGTACCGAGAACATCTGCAAGGCAGGTCTAGCAGCCAGGGTTTCCCGGTTTGTGGACATGAGCACCAACGACGTCTTTGGGACGGACGAATCTCAACTAATGGACGAGACCTTCCCCCTGCAACCTTGGCGCGAGCCCTACCCAGATTCCAAGATCGAGGCGGAGAAAATCTCGTGGCGATACCATAGGGCGCACGGGCTGCCGGTGACCATGGTGTATCCGTGCTGGGCTTACGGGGAAGGCGACCAGACCTTTGTGCCGCTCCTTGCCGATGCGATACTCAAGCGGCAGCTCATCTTCTGGCGCAAGGATGTCATCGTGTGGCCCACCTATGTCGAAAACCTGGTGGACCTTCTGATGCTGATTGCCGAGGACGATCGCGCCCTGGGTAATGGCTATCTAGTCCACGACGGGGAATTCATCACACTCCAGGACTTCTGTGCTGAAATTGCACAATCTCTGGGAGTTCCCCCCATTACCACCCATATTCCTTACCCTGCAGCCTACGCCGCGGCGGTTGTCATGGAACTGGTCTGGAAGACATTTCGCAAGAAAACCCGGCCTCTTCTCACCACCTACACGGTGAAAAACCTCGGGTCGAGGTTCAAGTTCTCCATTGCAAAAGCAGAACGCGAGCTAGGCTGGCAGCCAAAGATATCTTACAGAGAGGGGCTGAGAAGGACAATGGAGTGGGTGAAGACCCTTGACCTTGAAACGCTGAAACAGAAGTAACTACGAGAAGGTGTTGTCATCATGAAAGACTTCAGTGAGAAAACAGTCTACGTTGTCGGTGGCTCCAGCGGGATTGGCCTTGCCACGGCGAATCTGCTCTCCGCAAAAGGCGCTCACGTCATGATCTTTGCCCGGAGAAAGGACCGCCTTGAGCGTGCCTTAGAAGAGATTTCCAGCCGCAGAATCTCGGAACTGCAGCGGTTCTCCTGCATGCCAATGGATGTTTCTGTTCGAGATGAGGTTGAAGCGGTGATGTCCAGGGCCGTACCGGAGTTCGGTGTGCCAGACGTGCTCATCAACTGTGCCGGCAGAGCCTACCCTCATCATTTCGAAGACGTCACCTACGAACAGTTCGACGAAACCATGAAGATCAACCTCTACAGCGCGTGGAACACCGTTTCTACACTTGTGCCCTACATGAAGAAGCGGGGAGGCTACATCGTAAACACATCTTCCATGGGGGGCCTCATCGGCGTGTTCGGCTATACCGATTACTCGGCCTCCAAGTTCGCCATAATCGGCTTCTCCGAGGCACTCAGAGGCGAACTCAAGCCATGCGGAATTACTGTTTCGGCGCTGTGTCCACCGGACACCGATACACCCGGGTTACAGGAGGAGAACAAAACGAAACCGCAAGAGACAAAGGCGATTTCTGCCAGTGCAGGGCTGATGCAGCCGGATGAAGTGGCCCGCGCCCTCATCAAAGGTATGCGCAAGAAGAGACTCCTCATTGTTCCCGGTCTTGATGGCAAGTTCACTTTGACGGCAAAACGGCTGTTCCCCGCTTTGGTTGAGTTCATCATGGACAGGACAGTAAGAAAGGTGCAGGAAAAGAAAGCGTGAAGAAGACAAACCTGGACAGCAATACACAACAGGAGGACGAACATGAGCGGTACAAGAAAGGGCAAGGCAATTCCAGTATTAGAAATAATCACCGCAGCGGGGCTCATTCTGTTCTGGATAGGTTTCTTCACCATCGGAATGGCTCCGGAAAGCCCACCTCAGTGCTACTTCGCCTACGAGCACGCCTTTCCGCTGCCCGACATATTACTTGCCATGGTGCTTCTCACATCAGGAATCCTTGTGTTCAGGGGAAACAAACTAGGAAGAACTCTGGCTCTGGTTGCCGCCGGTGCGCTCATCTTTCTCGGGTTGGTGGACTTCAGCTTCAACCTTCAGAACGGAATTTACTTGAGCTCCACACTTGATTTGATTTTGAATGCGTTCATCAACGCCTGGTGCGTGGCATTCGGTTTGGCCATCGTTTGGCGCCACAAGTGAACTGCTGCTCCAAAGCTTTGTGTGCCTCAGCTAAACCAGCACATATCCCTATCTCAGAACTCAGAAGCCGTGTGCTTCAGCAGGGAACTTGAAGAATTCTGCAATTTCTGATAGATTTCTATAGACGTGACGAAGCACACAGGGTCGTCGCCGTCTGCAGAAAGGATTCAAAGGGGGCGTTCTTTGAGCGAGCGAAGCTTAGTCAGCATAAGTGAGGCCAGTCGCATGCTCGGCGTTACCGAGGCGACGCTGCGGCAATGGACGGACAAGGGCAAGATAAAGGCTTTCATAACGCCCGGCGGACACCGGCGTTACAACAAAGCGGAACTGCGGAGCTTTGCAGGCAAAGGGCAACGAGTGCATGGCATCAAGGACCTGGTGACCAGGATAGAGGACACGCCACCGTTGCATAGGGAACTGGCTCACACACATTTCAGCGCCACCTCCTGGTACAGCAAACTGGACGCCGAATCTCGAAGGCACCTGGCCGAATCCGGCAGAGAGCTACTTCACCTGGTCACCAAGTACATAACCCAACCTGTAAAGCAAAAGGAGGTCGAGGAGCGTGCCCGGGCTATTGGAAACGAATTCGGCGAGGAGGTGGCCAGGTTGGGGCTGTCCCTCACCGAGGCCATCGAGACCTTCATGCTGCATCGTAATCCAGTGATGAATGCAGTCACCGACTTGATGAAAAGGAGGGAGGCACTGAACGAGCGGGCGGTGGAAGCTATACCCTTGGTGACACATATCATGGATGAGACGCTCATCGCACTGGTGGCAGCGTACCAGCAGCACCGGGATAACAAGTGAACGATTCCGGACGGAGCGCAGGGATGCCCATCCGGGCCTGGTGGAGGGTCACCCTCACCTAACCTCTCCCATCAAGGGATAGGGACAGGGGTGGAAAGACTCCGTCGAGGGAGAAGGAAAGTGGTGCACAGACCTCCATCAAGAGATAGCGAGAAGGGTGTAATAACCGCATTATGATATCGATTTCAAGGCTGCTTTGCGATGCGGTGGGCCCAGGCGATGGTCTCCGCTACGGCTTACCAGTGCAGGCTGCTCTCGAGGCAGGCTATGAAGCGGCGGACAAGCCGCGACCTATCGTAGTCTGGAACTGCACCAAGAAGTGCAATCTCCACTGCGTTCACTGCTATAGCAGCGCTGGCAATCAGGATTCCCCCCAGGCTTTGAATACCGAGGAGGCAAAGTCATTTATCCGTGACCTCGCCGATTTCGGCGTGCCTGTGGTGCTCTTTTCGGGCGGTGAGCCTCTGCTCAGGGAGGACATCTTTGAGCTTGCCGGCTTCGCCAGGGAACAGGGAATAAGGACGGCCCTGTCTACCAACGGCACCCTCATCACCAAGGAAGTCGCGGAAAGGATACGCGATGCTGGCTTCGCAGAGGTAGGCATTAGCCTCGACGGCGTCGGTGAGAAGAACGACCGGTTTCGGGGCAAAAAGGGGGCTTACAAGGCCGCCCTGGAGGGTATCCGAAACTGCGTAGCCCTGGAGCAGAGAGTATCTTTGAGATTGACTGTTACCCGTGACACCTACTCGGAAATCCCTGCCATCTTCCAACTGGCCGAGCGAGAAAGCGTACAGCGGGTGTGCTTTTACCACCTCGCCTACGTGGGGCGCGCAAGCAACCTGGCCAAAGACGACCTGCCCCACTCTGAGACCAGAGCAGTAGTAGACCTGATATGCGAGCGCACCATCGACCTTTACCGGCGCGGTTTTCCTAAGGAAGTCTTAACTGTAGACAACCACGCCGATGGCATCTACCTCTATCTTAAGCTGAAGGAACAAGACCCAGCTCGCGCCGAGAAGGCGCTAACCTTGCTCCGGGCCAATGGCGGCAACAACTCGGGCATCCGCATAGGAGCGGTCGACGACGAAGGGAATGTCCACGCCGACCAATTCTGGCAGCACTATTCCTTCGGCAACGTCCGCCAGCGCAACTTCGGCGACATCTGGATGGATACCTCGGACTCATTGATGCGCGGGCTTAAGGACCGAAAAAGCCTGCTCCACGGGCGCTGCGCCAGATGTCAGTACCTCGATTTATGCAATGGCAACCTCCGCGTCCGGGCTGAAGCCGTTTTCCACGACGTCTGGGCTGAGGACCCGGCGTGCTATCTAACCGACAGCGAGATTGGACTGGGCCAATGACAAGCGAGATGGTCACGGAAAACCAGCCGGGGAAAGCAGAACTCATCACCCCGAGGCTGCAGATGGTTGCCTGGGAGATAACCCGGAGCTGCAACCTGTTTTGCGCTCATTGCCGGGCTTCAGCCGTTCACGGTCCATACGATGGTGAACTGTCCACCGAGGAGTGCTTCCATCTCATCGATGGAATACTCGAGGTGGGTACGCCTGTCATAATCCTTACTGGGGGTGAGCCACTTCTACGTAGGGACCTTTGGCAGGTGGGCAGGTATGCGGTAGAGAAGGGACTGCGGGTGGTCATGGGCACCAACGGGACTCTCATCTCAGCCGAGATGGCTGATAGACTAAAGGCAATCCCCGTATCGCGTGTAGCAGTCAGCATTGATTTCCCCACCGCCGAACTCCAGGACGGGTTTCGTGGTAAGGAAGGCGCCTTCAAGGCAGCTATGGCGGGTATGGCCGCAGCCCGCCGAGCGGGCATCGAAGTCCAGGTCAATAGCACAATCACCAGGCTAAATCTGCCCTATCTGAATGACCTGCTGGCACTCGCACTCGAGGCAGGGGCTGTGGCTTTTCATCCTTTCATGCTGGTACCAACGGGCCGCGGCAAGGGGCTGAAAGCAGTGGAGATGTCGCCCGAGGACTACGAGCAAACGCTCAACTGGGTCTACGACAAGCAGAGAGAGCTGGGAGACACGATATTCTTCAAGCCGACAGATGCGCCTCATTACATGCGGGTAATTAAAGAGAGAAGTAGAGGAGACAAGCCACAAGCGACATCACCGTCTGAGAAGCCAGAATCAGCAGCCAGACGAGGAGGCATGGACTCTCTGACACGCGGCTGCCTGGCTGGCACCGGTTTCTGCTTCATCTCCCATCGCGGCAGGGTGCAGGGATGTGGCTATCTGGACGTGGAAGCCGGCAACATAAGAGAGAAGAGCTTCAGCGAAATCTGGACCAACTCCACGGTGTTCCGTGAATTGAGAGACCTGTCCAATATCAAGGGGAAATGCGGCGTCTGCGAATACAAGAGAGCCTGCGGCGGCTGCCGGGCTAGAGCCTATGAAGCTACCGGCGACTATCTTGAGTCTGAACCATACTGCATATATGAACCGGCGGCACTGAGAAGGAATGGGTGAGCGCAAGCTATGCAAGTGGAACTCGACAACACCGACAGCAAGCTGCTAAGCATCATTCAAGCGGAGTTCCCTCTGACCAGAGAGCCATTTTCGGCCTTGGGGCGACGGTTGGGTGTCAGCGGTGACGAGGTGGTCCACCGGATTGAAGGGTTAGAGGCAAAGGGAATCATTCGCCTGATAAGCCCTGTTTTCAACCCCGGAAGACTCGGCTACCAGACTAGCCTGGTAGCGATGAAGGTTGCGGCTGACCGGCTGGACAGCGCAGCCGAAATCATCAGCGTCCATCCGCAGGTAAGCCACTGCTATGAACGCGACCATGATTTCAACCTTTGGTTCACACTGGCACTAGCCACAACGCAAGACCTGGACACTGAGGCACGGGAACTAGGCAACAGAGTCAAGGCCGAAGTGACGTTGAACCTACCAGCAGTGAGAACCTTCAAAATAGGAGCCTACTTCAACACGGAAGCAGCCGATTCGTCAGCCCCAAAGACCGCCGCCGATAATACGCGTGCCCTGAGCACAGACGTTGACCTGTCTTCCGTCGAGCGGGCCGTCATCAACGAGGTACAGCAAGACCTTCCTCTAACTGCAAGGCCGTTCGACCTTATGTCAACCCACCTGTCACTGGACGTGGATCGATTCCTAAATCACTGCCAGGCTCTGCTTCAGCGCGGGGTCATGCGACGGTTCAGCGCTGCCATCAATCACCGAAGCCTGGGATTTGTCGCCAATGCCATGGCTTGCTGGAGAGTCCCACCAGAGATGGTGGAGACGGCAGGCAGCACAGTAGCGACGTTTCAAGAGGTAAGCCACTGTTACCAAAGGAAGACAAGCCCTCTCTGGCCCTACAGCCTGTATGCCATGATGCACGCGAAAACCAGAGAGGCCTGCGAGAGCATAGCCCGCACGGCATCATCGATGAGCGGGCTTGATGAGAATGGGCCGATGCTGCTTTTCAGTACCAAAGAAGTGAAAAAAACGAGGGTGTGGTATCCGGTATGAAAAGGTACGATCAGATAAGCCCTTATTACCCAGTCTTTGTGAACATCCAGGACAGGAAATGCCTGGTGGTAGGTGGAGGCAACGTTGCCCTGCGCAAAGTCCAATCACTCCTGGAGCACGGCGCCAACGTGGAAGTGGTTAGCCCTACGCTCTGCCCGGAGCTAAGCCAGATGGCAGGTGAGGGTGCAATACAGGCACTCCAAAGGGGCTACAGGGCAGAGGACCTACAGGACGCCTTGTTGGCCGTAGCGGCGACTGACGATGCCGAAATAAATGAAAGCGTGGCCGCTCAGGCAAGACAGCGAGGAGTCTTGGTAAACGTAGTGGATGACCCGCAGCACTCGGATTTCATTGTCCCTTCATATTTCAGCCGCGGTGATGTTATCGTTGCCGTTTCCACCTCCGGCACAAGCCCAGCGCTAGCACGCAAGATTAGAACCCGGCTGGAAAAGGATTTTGGGACTGAATACGCTCAGCTAGCCCTGCTCGCCAAGGAAGTCCGTTCTGAGCTGAGGCGACAAGGAGTTAGTATCAGTAGCGACGCCTGGCAAGAAGTCCTGGATCTGGACCCACTTGTTGAGCTGCTGAAATACGGCAAGAGGCGAGAGGCAAGAGAAATCATGGTTGAGAGATTGAAGGG
>CAZTRR010000014.1:0-9003 GCA_964616785.1 uncultured Dehalococcoidales bacterium | reverse complement strand
TGAAATACGGCAAGAGGCGAGAGGCAAGAGAAATCATGGTTGAGAGATTGAAGGGACTGGGGGGAAAGAGTCTTTGAAGACGAAGGCGCCTGGAATGCAAGTTCATGTAGTGGGTGTGAATCACAGCACAACCCCGATTGAAGTCCGGGAGAAGCTGGCTGTAGGCAGCAAACAGTTCTCCGGTGCCCTGGTTTTGCTCGGCGATTATGTATCGCAAGGGCTGATACTTTCTACCTGTAACCGAACTGAAGTCTATTCCGTTAGTGACAACGCTTCTTCCGCCCAATCAGGCAATGTCGATTTCCTGAGGGCATGGTCAAAGACATCCGATGCTGATTTGCTGCCATACCTCTATTTCTACCAGGATGAAGCAGCGGTCGAACATCTCTTCCGTGTGGCTGCAGGACTCGACTCGATGATTATCGGCGAGTATGAGATTCTAGGACAGGTGAAGCAGAGCCTCGAGGAAGCGGAGAACGCCGACATGGTGAAGGTACCGTTACGGAGCCTTTTCCACCAGGCACTCCAGGTAGGCAGGCTCGTGAGAGAGAAGACAGGAATCAGCAGGAATGCACTCTCCGTGAGTTCGGTGGCAGTGGACCTGGCCGCAAAAGCCATCGGTGATCTTGACAACCGCAAGGCACTGGTAATCGGCACCGGCGAAGCCGGCAGGTTGGTGGCCAAGGCGCTCAAGGAAAGAGGTATTTCACAGATTACCACCACCAGCCGCTCTTATGAAACGGCTGCAGCCCTAGCAATGGCGCTGGGTGGGAGTTCAGTTAACATAGGCAATCTCGGTGAGGAGCTGGTTACCTGTGATATCGTCATAAGCTGCACCGGGGCACCTCATTTCGTGCTTGACCTCCGGACGATACAAGATGCCATGCAGGCTCGCTCCGGTCGCCCTCTGGTGGTCATTGACATAGCCGTCCCGCGTGATGTGGAGCCCGAGGTGAGGCAAATAGACAATCTCTTTCTCTACGACATTGATGACCTCATCCACCTGTCCAATCTGAACCGCAAGCAGAGACAAACCGAGATGCGAAGGGCTACGGAGATTGTGAAAGCCGAGATGAAGAGGTTTGCTTCCTGGTGGCGGACTACCGAGGTCAGGCCCGTAATCCGCAGTCTGGTGAAAAAGGGAGAAGACATACGGCGGGCACAAGTCGATATGACGCTAAAGAAATTACACGACCTCTCCCCCGAGGAGCAAGAGAGCCTGGAGGTTATGACCAAAGCGATAGTGCGAAAGATACTCCACGACCCTATCCAGCGTCTGAAGGATGATGCCAACACAACAGAGGACTACGTCTCACTGGTCAACGAGCTTTTTCAACTTAACAAGGAAGACACAGAATGAGGCGGACGATTGCCGTAGGTACACGGGGCAGCAAGCTGGCTGAAATCCAAGCTGAGTCGGTAGTGATCAAGCTCAAAGAAGCTATGGCCGAACTTGATGCTCGCGTTGTCAAGATAGTAACCACAGGTGACCGAGAGAACACCACAGCACTGGACAAGTTCGCGGGACAAGGAGTATTCGTCAAGGAACTGGAGCAGGCGCTGATTGATGGCAAAATCAACCTCGCTGTCCATAGCCTCAAGGACCTGCCTACCGAGATTCCCGACGGGCTTCTGTTGGCGGCGGTGACAGCAAGGCTCGATCCCAGAGATGTCCTCGTATCCAGGGGAAAAAGGCTTGCCGACCTCGCCCCCGGGTCAAGGATAGGCACGGGAAGCCTCAGGCGTGCGGTCCAGTTACTTACCTACCGCTCCGACCTTGAGATATGCGAGATACGGGGCAACATCGATACCCGCCTGCAGAAGGTGACCCAGGGTGAATTTGACGGCATCATCGTGGCGGCAGCTGCGCTGATACGCCTGGGCTGGCAAGACAAGATAACAGAGTATCTGCCAGCAGACCATTTCGTGCCGGCGGTGGGACAGGGAGCCCTGGGCATAGAAATACGCTCCGACGACACAGAGACGGCTGAGCTCATTTCCCGGGCAAATCACGAGCCAACGTGGCGGAGCGTGACGGCCGAGCGGGAATTCCTGCGAGCTCTGGGTGGGGGTTGCAGGGCGCCCATAGCTGCTCTGGGCACTGTGTCCGGCAATACCTTGAAGCTTGAGGGAATGGTGGCTACCGCTGACGCGAGCCATATTCTACGCCAGTCCGAAGAAGGCGATGCCCTGGCCCCTGAGAAGGTGGGAGTCCGCCTGGCTCAGAAGATGGCCGGGCTGGGAGCGCTGGACCTCATTGCCAACTCGTGACTCAGTGAAGGGAACCACCTCCAATACCCGAACTAGCGCGCGCCTGCCATTTCATCAATGAAGTCGCAGGCCTTCTTGTTCAAGTGCTCCCCGACCTTGATGGGAGCGCCCAGAATCAGGTGCTTTTCCTCGGACGGGTCATAAGAGGGCCACTGAATAGCTTCATCACCGTTTGGATCACCGTTACGAGCAAATCTAGTCCAGTAACCTACCATCGCCTCGGAAAGCTTCCGGTCCTCTTCCACGAACTTGCTACTGGGAAAGAAATGGAACACATAGGGCAGCTCGGCAGCGTGATAGCAGCCGAATTCTCTTCTCCAGTCATCTGAGCGCGGCATTGGATACAGGAATATCTTGGGTTGCATGGTGAATCGATAGAGATAGGTCTTGGGCTGAATCGCAGACATGCCCCGCGCCATGGCCCGAGCACCGGAGACAAAACCATTGCCGAGCAGCTTGCTGAGCGCCTGCGAGACCGAGGCATCATCGGGCGCTCGATACACCGCCTCCACCTTTTGGCCCTGTTTTCCAAAGACTCTATCCAGATAACGGCGATACCTTTCGACGGTGGCAACGCCCATCATGGGGGGAAAGATAGAACCCTCATCCGAGGTCGCGCCGGCCATGAAGGGAACGTTTCGCTGGTTTCCATTCTTGAAGGCCTTCCCCGGCGGTTCGCTAAGCACATAGCCGTCGACAGTGAGATGGTTTAGCATCCAGCCTCCGGAAACCCCGGTAGCTGTCGATTTATTCTGTACACTCTCCTCCCAGACCTTGACAACCTCCTGCCACGATTTTGCCCGCATGGCCTCTAAGGGATTGGCCTCGCCCTCTACCCGAAGTCGTTCGGCAAACTTGAGACCCAGAGATTCCGTGCTGTCCAGACCGTACTGAGATTGGCTCAAATGCCTGAGAACGGTTGGAGGATAGCCACCGCTTTGAACGACAGCCCGATGAAACAGGCCTTCTGTCAATGGCGAGGCCATAAGAGCAACAACGCTGGCACCACCGGCAGAGTGACCGAAAATGGTCACATTCTGTGGATTACCTCCGAACTGACGAATGTTATCCTGTACCCACTTCAAAGCCAGAATCTGGTCCATGATTCCGTAGTTGCCCGAGCTGCGGTGAGGCGACTCGGCGGTCAGCGCCGGATGTGCCAGGAAGCCAAGGACATTGAGACGGTAGTTTACGGTTACCAGCACGACGCCCTTTTGTGCCAGATATGTTTCATTGTAAATCGGCAGCGTGCCCGCGCCGCCAACAAATCCACCCCCATGGATGAAAACCATCACCGGCAGCGAGTCCGCCTCGTTTGTTGCTGGGGTCCATATATTCAAAGTCAGGCAATCCTCGCTCATTTCCTCTATACCCGGAGGCAACATCATTTCAGACTGCGGACAGGCAGGTCCGAACTTGGTTATTTCGCGAGGCTCGCGCCACGGTTCAGGTGGCACCGGAGGTTTCCACCGCAGGTCCCCAACGGGTGGGGCTGCATAGGGAATTCCAAGGTAACCCCTGACGCCGTCAACGGTCGTGCCCTTCACAGGCCCGCATGTAGTGCTTATTACTTTGTCTTCTTGTCCGGCGGTAGATTCAACAGCCATCCTGCACCTCGCTCCTTTCTCTGACGATTAAGGAATTGGCTGCGGGGTTTGCCCTCTGCTCAAGCATAACATGGTACCCGAGAATGGGAGTCAGTGCAACGACACGTGGTATTCTTTCCCTTCGGCAATCTTACCAGCGTGGAGTGGATACAATACGCCCATCCGTGTTCCGTTTGAGTTCGCTTTGGGCAACAGGTAGCAGCTATCACACTGTAAGCAAGTGGAATTCAAGGTTTTCTGTGGGAAAGATGTTCCATCTCATCTTGCCTGGGTGTATAATCGGGGGAAACGAAATGAAACTGAAGATCACCTTTGCAGTGCTTGCTTCACTGTTCTTCCTTGGTTCGCTTCTCAACTTCGTAATGCTCTGGACTGGGAGTACTTACCCTCCCCTGTTCGTTATTGCCGTACTGCAGTTTGGTCTCGGCGTGGTTTTTGCAGGTGCAGCAATAGCCCGAAGAGTCAAGAAGCTAAGCGTGTGTCCGGAATGTGGAGCACAGAACAAACCAGGCTATAGGTTCTGTGGAAGTTGCGGTGCAAAGGTAAGCTAAGGTGGCAATGTTGCTAGTATGAACTATGCTTTGCTCTGACGCGGAGAAGCTTTTTTTGTTGATTGAGTATGCCTTGGCCATGTAATGCCTACCGGCAATAAGGGGATAGGTCATTGGGGAGACACAAATCTGATACAACTCGATTCTCTTGGGTAAAGCTTCTTCTAGCCTTGGCATTGCCTGCCTGTCTGGTAGCTGCCATATGGACCGGCTATGTCTTGTTCTTTGCCCGTCAGATTGACCCTGTCCTCGGTACGCTTGTATTTGTAGTGGAGGTTGGGCTCTCAATCTGGGTTATGTATTTGCTGCGTAGCTCCAGATATAGGCGGAGAACACCCAGCTTCAAACTCGTTTTCTTTTCCCTGCTGGGGGTCACTTTGGTATGTGCGTTTGCAGGCATTGAACCTTTAGCCTCGTATAAGGACATTGCCCTGGATTATGGCAGAAGACAAGGTGACAACGTTGCCGAGTTCTTTCAGGAAGCTACTCCAGTAGCATCTCCCCCAGAATCTGAGGATGTAACAAGTGCCGTAGCAAAGGTTGAACCCGCGGTGGTCATGGTAGAAGTGGAGGATGGCATGAGTTCGGGAATGATTATCGATAAGTTGGGCTACATACTCACATGCTACCATGTTGTTGAAGGTATTCAGTCTGCAACAGTTATCTTGATGGGTGGCGGGCAGTATCAGGGCACAGTGGTAGGTAAGGATGAGCTTGGAGACTATGCAATTATCAAGATTACGGCTAGTGGCTTTGATTTCCCAGTAGTTACTCTTGGCAATTCAGATAAGCTGGAAATTGGCGAAGACGTCATGGCCGTAGGGTACTCTCTCGGTTTGGAGGGTGGGGTCACTGTTTCCAAAGGCATAATCTCAGCATTTCGACATGAGGAAGGGATGCGTTATGTTCAAACGGATGCTGCCATCAATCCGGGGAATAGCGGTGGCCCGTTGATAAACCTGAATGGAGATGTTATAGGCATGGCAACTTTCAAAGTCGTACATGAGGCGGTAGAGGGAATGGGCTTTGCTGTTGCAATAAATAGTGCCGAACCTTTTATCTCCGAACAAATGGCAAAGGAACAGGCACCGCACCAAGAGGAAGAGGTGCAAAGAAAAGAGCAGTCTTTGTTAGAGCTGGAGAAAGAGGTATTCAGGCTAATAAATGTAGAAAGAGAGGTCAGGGGCATACCACCTGTTGTTTGGGATGAAACACTCCATGATGGTGCTAGAAAGCACAGTGAGAATATGCAAGAAAAAGGCTACCTTTATCACCATACGAGTGGACAATTCGCAGAGTGTTGCTACGGTGCAAGCTATGCATCTCCGCCCTACAGCTCGGCTAGAGCTACTGTGGAAGCATGGATGGCCAGTACAGCGGGACACAGAGAGGCTTTGCTGGGGGGTTCGTATTGGCGAGGTGCTGTAGGAATAGCGAGAGATGAAGGTTTTTTTGCAACATACAGGTGCTATTGAACACGCAGTCAGATATTATGTGTCGCTTTGGCTGAGTGTATAATTGGGGCAAACACAGCGCTGATTAACTTTGACAGGAGGTTGAATCAAGATGAAAGAGCTTCGCAACATATTGGGCATCCTCTGCTTAGCTGGTTGTGTCTTGGCATTTGTCTTGGCTGGCCTCTCCATCCCTGGTTGTAGCCCATTCGGCACCTCATCGTCATGGCTCCCAGTTGTCATCTACGGAGCTGCTGGGTTCTTCCTCTGGTGGCTAGGACTCAGGCTGCGTAGGAAGTGAGTGGGGCCTCTGCTCAGACAGGCTCTGCTTATTGACGGAGACCCGTATCTGCAAGTCATTCACCGCATACACTATCTCCATTACCACCCGTGATGAACCATCACTGCGAAACGATTCTGGCAGAGAATCAAACGGGTACATTCCCGCAATTCCTGAGAAACCAAGTGCATAAGCGGTCCGTGATTGACGTTGTCTGTACGTTCATCATTGCTACGGAAATGCTCGGTTAGGATTGGCGTCAATTGGAGCGAGGAACTAGATGGCTCGTGGAGAGAAGCCCAACCAAATAGTACATCGCCTGATAAACCAAGAGAGAAAGCGGAGAGGATTACCTTGGGTTAGGTGGAAGGAGGAGATGTATGTCCTAGCAAAGGGCCAAGCCAATAGGATGGCGAAGGAGAAGCATCTTTCCCATTCCAACCGCTATGCACTCAAAGGCGGAGAGTGCTGCTGGGGTGGTGAAGGTTATCATGCTAGTGGGGAGAGACTCGCGAAGGAGATATTCAAGAGTTGGATGGGAAGCTCCCGACACAGAGCATGGCTGCTGGATAGAAGAGTCAGAACAGCCGGTACTGCCATAACGAGTTCAAGAACGGGTACTTATGCAGCCTGGGCATTCAGTGACAAACCGTTGCATCACCCCAAACCGTCACATCGTGCTAAGCCATCACATCGTCCCACCAAAACAGCACCACCTAGGTTCTCTTGGACAAAGCTTCTTGTAGCCTTAGCCATGCCTGTTTGCCTTGCGGTTGCCGTATGGACTGGCTATCTAGCATATACACACCGTACTGGCCAAACGGGTACACTGGCATTCCTGGCATCGGTTGGGCTATCAATTTGGCTCTTGTATTTGCTGAGTAGGCCCAAATACAAACGAAGCAAGCCTAGTTTCAAATTGGTCTGCTTTGCGCTGGTCGGGATTGCCCTGCTGTACTTGGTCGCACGCATTGTGTAGGCTATGTTGATTGCTGAGCCCTTTCCAAGACCGTAATCCGTTCCTAGGAGTCCCACTACGGTGAAGTACCTCTGAGACATGATTCTACCCAATGGACTCCGTGCTGGATATTCTACGCCGCTTCGGTTAGGTGTATAATGGGGGCTAAGTAGCGGGTCCCCAATCAAGGCAGAGAGAGGACAACCATGTTTCCAACGGCGGGCCTTATGCCCCACCACCATGAGAACGCCCTGGTCAACAAAGGTGCGGCGCTGAAGGGACTGGGAACAATTGAACACGCGACAGCCTGTTATGACTAGGCTCTGGCCACAAACGCTGCGTGCTAACAGGCGTTGGTCAACAAGGGCAATGTGGTATGCCAACTAGGGAAGGTCAAAAAGGCGCTACAGCCAATCAAGAAGCCCTAGTCCGATTCAGCATCAACTCAAACATCGGTATTTCGCCGTTCCCATGCTTATGCCGGGAAGCACACTCATTCAGATCGGACTGTACATATTTCGGACTAACAGCATGATAGGCCCGAGATATGCCACGCTTGCAAGGCTGGGGGAACCAAGATGAGTTGGCTTAGAAGACACCTAAATTGGACATGGCTCTTCGGATGCTTATTTGTTTGTTCTATAGCCGGTATACTTAGCACATTGGGATTCAGCTTTCTCCACGAAGGACATAATGAAACGTATTTCTTTATCTGGTGCATGTTGCCGTTGAATGCTTGGATACTCAAACAAAAAGGTAGAAGTCTACACTGGCTATGGCTTGCTTTCTTCTTCGTTCCTTTCATACCACTAATCCTCGGCAATAAAGACGTTATGAACAGTTGAACCCGATGCCAAGAAATCCTGTCTTTGGCTGAAATCGAAACTCAAACTGACGGGGCATGTCAACATCTGTGGTGAAATTGAACCGACGGGATGATGCCCATTGTGAATACCCTTCTGGGTTGTCCTCCTTCTCTGCGGTAAAGACGATGTAATCACCAGAAGGATTGGCCAGTCCCTCCTCCTTGCGGGAGAAGCCGACAACGTTGTCATTCTCCGCATAAACCCCGAGGTCGTCGTCCACGAACGCCGCGTGTAGATAGGCGTTACTCTAGCTCGACCATCACAATCTTTGCCTTCAACCCGGCGAATCCTTCACCTTCGTATGCCACCAGCGCGACTATCCTGTTACCCTCAGGACTCCAGCTAATGTCTGAAACAACACAGCGTGTACCTCCCATGTACTCAGGATAGCCGGGCTCGTTGAAGTGTGTTAGCTGCTGTCTGTTGCATCCGTCCGCGTCCATAATCCATAGCTCAGTCACCAGATATCTCATCCACTCATGGCCTTCAATTGACTTGAAATCGATGTCGAAGCCTGTGCTTGACATCCAGGCAATTCTTTCCCCGTCCGGGGAGTATTGAGCATGTTCGTCCCAGTCATCCGGCGACGTGGTGAGGTTGGTTAGTCGTTGTGTGTCAAGGTCCATCTCGTAAATGTCAAAACCAACGTCGGACTGGCCATCGGGATTGCCGCAGAACAGTACCTTCGTGTCATCAATAGAGAAGGCATGACTTTCATAGAAATAGTGCTGCTCGCCGGGTTGGTATATCTTGATATTCTGAAGATAGGGACCATCAGCATCAACAACAAAGTCGGCCACTTTGAGAGCCCACTCTCCCCAGCTACTTCCTTCGGCCTTCCCGAGTCTCTCCGCCCACAGTAGCCTGCTGCCGCCATGGGAGAAATGCGGATGGATAACTCCTCTTGAATGCAGGGGATAGTCGGTCAACTGATAGAACTTGTCGTCATCGCTCTTCATAACCCAGAGGTCGCAGTTAAACCCGCTGCCAGGGATGGCCCATTGCGAATATTCTTC
>CAZTRR010000013.1:0-28792 GCA_964616785.1 uncultured Dehalococcoidales bacterium | reverse complement strand
CCGCCAGGACAGAGTGATGTCGGGCCGCCAGGACAAGGCCCTGAGGGTGACGGACCACCGGGACAAGGTGGAGACCCTGGTGGTGGCAATGGTAATGGCAACGGTGACGGCAACGGTGGTGGCAATGGTAACGGCAATGGTAACGGCAACGGTAACGGCAACGGCAACGGTGGTGGCAATGGTGGTGGCAATGGTGGTGGCAATGGTGGTGGCAATGGTGGTGGCAAGTGACGGAGCTTCGGTCTGCGAGAGAGTCAAAAAAAGGGCAGCGGCTGAATTTGGTGATGCTAGCCAGGAGCTAAAGTCAAGCACAAAGTGTGTGAAAGAGATGCGAGAGCCCAACGAACGGCTGGACCTTTTGCGTGATGTTGGAAAGAAGGTGGGGTCAGTCTCACGACTGGCAGAACTAGTCGAGCAGGTCACGCAGATGACTCAACATACACTGAAAGCTTCTGCGTCTTCAGTGCTGTTGCTCGATGAGACAAACGACGAACTATACTTTGATGTGGCCGAGGGAGAAGCGGGAACGGTACTAACAAGAATGAGGCTAAGTTCGCGGTCTGGCATTGCCGGATGGGTCGTTCATCATTGTGAGCCGTTAATGGTCAACGACGTTGCAAAAGACAAACGCTTCAATACACGGGTCGATGAGATTACGGGTTTTGTCACCAAATCCATAATATGTGTCCCGCTAGTAATACAGCGCAAGACTATTGGCGTTCTTGAGGTACTTAACAAAGTAGATGGGAGTGACTTCAACGAGCAGGATTTGGAAACCCTAACGGCAGTAGCCTCGACTGCTGTGATGGCGATCGAGAATACCAGGCTGCAACAATCGGTTGCAGACGGATATAGAAGTACGATTAGGGCCTTGGCTGCAGCCGTTGATGCGAAAGATCCTTATACTTCTGGACACTCGCAGCGAGTAATGGAATATGCTTTGCTGGGAGGAAGCTCACTTCTATTGTCACTGGACGAGCTAGAAGCTCTTGAGTGCGCTGCCATTCTTCATGACATAGGCAAAATAGGCATTGCTGACAGCATATTGCTTAAACCTGGTCCTCTTACCCCTGAGGAGTTAATTGTCATGCGCCAACATCCCTTGATAGGGGCTAATATCATGAAGGATATTCCTTTCTTGGAAGAAGCAAGAAAGCTCGTGCTTCACCACCACGAGAGATATGATGGGACAGGTTATCCGGACGGGTTAAAGGGTACGGAAATACCTGTTGGGTCCTGTTTGATAGCCATAGCGGACGCTTTCGACACCATGATTACTGACCGATCATATCGTGCCGCCATGAGCATGGAACATGCTCTGGAGGAATTGCATAGATATTCCGGTACGCAATTTTGCCCTGTTGCCTCAGACGCCTTCATTTCTGCCTTTAGCGTGGCATCCAAGGCCCTTCGGGCTAGTCCGATTCCGGTGCCTTAGCGACCATTAGGCGAGCGGCAGACAAGGGTACGTCAGTTGCCTAGGGCATAAGAAAGCTGGGAACATAACTTCGTGAATGTCCGTGTTTTAGGCGCTCATAACTGCGTATCAAAGACGACGAGCACTATTTGTCTTCTAGTCGACGAAACCTTGGCAATAGATGCTGGCGGGCTTGCCTCAAACCTATCTATTGCCGATCAACAAAAACTCAAGGCGATTCTGCTAACTCATCAGCACTATGACCATATCCGAGATGTTCCGTCGATTGCCATCAACTTCTTCCTGAGGGGTAGCAGTATCAAAGTATACTCCACTCCAAATGTGCTTAGTGCCATTGAAGCCCACCTGCTTAATGGCAAGATTTATCCCAAGTTCCAGCAATTGCCAGAGGCAAAACCGACAGTTAGTCTCAATTCGGTCGTGCCGTATGAACCCCAGACCATCGAAGGCTATGCGATCCTGGCTGTACGAGTAAATCACAGCGATACCACTGTTGGCTACCAAGTTAGCAATGCTGGGGGTAAAGCGATGTTCTATACGGCTGACACAGGGCCAGGCTTGTCTGAATGCTGGAAGTACCTGTCTCCCCAGTTACTTATTGCTGAGGTCACGGTACCGAATAGGTATACAGAATTTGCCATGAATACTGGACATCTCACCCCAAGTTTCCTTAATGAGGAGCTAATCAAGTTTCGAGAGCTTAAGGGCTACTTGCCACAGATCGTTGTGGTTCACATGGACCCTCTGCTGGAGAAGGAAATAAAAGACGAAGTAGCAGTTCTAGCTGAAGCCTTGCATGCTTCAATCACTGTGGCGTATGAGGGCATGCAACTTCATATTTGATGGTGGAGCTGAGGGGATTCGAACCCCTGACCTCCTCCGTGCAAGGGAGGCGCTCTCCCAATTGAGCTACAGCCCCGCGGTACGGACTAATTATACTAGCAAGCGTGGCAGACTAACAAGCTTTCTGCTTGCGGGTGTGACTTACTCATCCACGCTGGTTCCAGAGACTTCTGGTGAAACTCTTATGTTGTTGACTGTGTGGAAGCCATTGGGGCTAATCCTCCATTCAGACCAGGAAGCTCGCGAGTCTCGTCCGTAATCGTTAGGCCGTCCCGGGATGACACGGGTCACAAGTTCAGTCTCGGTATTGAGGCTCATCTGCTCTTCATATCCGTGAGAATGCTGCGTCTCCCCCGCCGCTTCTGGCCATCGTTGCCTATCACGGGCTTGTTTTCTCCTTTCCTCCCCAGCGCGCCGCGGCTTCTCTGGATACCCCCATTCCATCTTTCGTCCCAAATCAGGACTAGCTTCGGCTATAGTAGGGACACCGCCTGGTACTTGGGGCTCGCCAGAGTCAGTCCCTTTGTCTATGGGCATGATGACCATTTCATGGAGCCATTCCTGACAGGCTTCAGTCCCAGGATGACTGGTTGGTAACTCGGCATTGTTGACATACGTGAATGGTTTGTGCTATATTGCTATGTTAGCGTCTACTAGCCATTAGTCTGGGTTGGAAAACCTGAGTAAGCCGGCTGGTTGAACCGGGACGCGAGCCTAATTGGGAAGTAGACCGGTAAACAACTGGGTGGCTTTTTAGTTGTGGTTTTTTATGGAGAAGGAATAGGAGAAAATGCCGACGGTTAACCAACTGGTACGAAAGGGGCGACACAAGCCTACTAAGCGTACGAAAGCTCCAGCATTAGGTATCACCTATAACGCCTTGAGAAACACGGTCAGGCGAGGCAAGAGCTCGCCACAGAAGCGTGGCGTTTGCGTTCAGGTTAAGACTATGACTCCTAAGAAACCTAATTCAGCCTTGCGCAAGATTGCTCGCGTACGGCTGACCAATGGAATTGAAGTCACTGCCTATATTCCTGGGGAGGGGCATAATTTGCAGGAGCATTCTGTGGTTCTTATCCGTGGTGGTAGGGTCAAAGACCTACCTGGAGTTCGGTACCACATCATTCGGGGTGCTCTGGATACTGAAGGGGTAGAGAATCGCCAGCAGGGGCGGAGCAAATACGGATCTAAGCGAAGCAAAGCAGTCAGGCCTAGTGATAGGGGGGCAGGTGTCGACAAAGTGAGAAGTCTCGAAAGGTCGGAAGGTTAAATGCCAAGACGAGCCAAAGTAATAAAAAGACAAGTGCCTCCTGACCCCAAGTACGGGAGCGAGATGGTGGCCAAGTTCATCAACAGAGTGATGTTGGATGGGAAGAAAGCCACTTCCGAGCGAATTGTCTACGATGCTTTGGACTTGGTTAATCATCAACTGAAAACGGAGCCCTTGGAGGTTCTGGGCCAGGCGATCAAGAACGCTACTCCCGTACTCCAGGTCAAGTCGCGGCGTGTCGGTGGTGCTACCTACCAAGTGCCGATTGAGGTTCAACCGCAGCGTGGGTTATCCTTGGCCATGCGTTGGCTTCTCACTTATGCCAGAGCTCGCAGTGGCAAATCCATGTCGGAGAAACTGGCGGCTGAGATTGTCGATGCTGCCCAGGGGCAGGGAGCAACTATCAAGAAGCGGCAAGATACTCATAGGATGGCTGAGGCGAATAAAGCTTTTGCTCATTATCGATGGTAACGACAACAGGAATTAGGGCCAAACAGCCCAGGAAAGCGGCCGGCACAGGGAACAATGCCATGCCCAGGACTTTTCCTTTGGATAAGGTGCGAAATATCGGGATCATTGCCCATATCGACGCAGGCAAGACGACTGCCACTGAGAAAATCCTGTTCTATACAGGTCGTACTTACAAGGTTGGTGAGGTAGATGAGGGGACAGCGGTGATGGATTGGATGCAGCAGGAGCGAGAACGGGGTATTACCATCACCGCCGCAGCTACCACCTGTCATTGGCGGCAGCATCGCATAAATATCATCGACACCCCGGGGCATGTGGATTTCACTGCTGAGGTGGAGCGTAGCCTTCGAGTTCTGGACGGAGGCGTGGTGGTGCTTGATGCTGTGGCCGGAGTAGAGGCTCAATCGGAGACAGTGTGGCGTCAAGCCGATAGATACAGCGTGCCGAGAATCTGCTTCGTCAACAAGATGGATAGGGTTGGTGCTGACTTCCATCGCACCGTGGCCATGATTGAAGAGCGTCTGCGGGCTACACCTGTAGTAGTACAATTACCCTGGGGTGAAGAGAATCAATTCCAGGGTGTCATAGACTTGGTTGACAATAAAGCGCTGCTCTTTTCCGATGATGTTGGCGCCACACCGATGGAGATGCCTGTTCCTGACGAGCGGAAGGATGAAGTGAGTGAGCATCGCCAGTTGTTGATCGAGAGGCTGGCCGAGAACGATGATCAATTGATGTTGCTCTATGTCGAAGGTGGAGACATCGCTGCTAGTCAGGTCAGGGCTGCCATAAGACGGTTGACTTTGGCCAACCGGCTGGTGCCTGTCCTTTGCGGCAGTGCTTTGAGGAACAAGGGAATCCGGCCGTTACTTGATGCCGTCGTAGACTATCTGCCCTCTCCCTTGGATGTGCCGCCAGTCCACGTTACCGATTACGAAACTGGCGATGAGGTTTTACTTGAGGCGAGCGATGACAGCCCATTTTCGGCTTTGGCCTTTAAGGTGGTTGCCGACCCTTTCATGGGCAGGTTGGTCTATTTCAGGGTTTACTCAGGCACAGTCAAAGTGGGAGCACAGGTCCTTAATGCCAGCAAGGGACACAAGGAGCGCCTGGGAAGACTGATTCTCTTGCATGCTAATCATCGTGAGGAATTGGAAGAGGTTGATACGGGGAGTATTGCAGCTACTCTGGGCCTCAGGAATACCTTCACCGGGGATACTCTCTGTGAATCAAGTCAGTCAGTGCTTCTTGAACCTATTCGTTTCCCTGAACCGGTGCTTTCTATGGTCATCGAACCTAAGAGCAAGTCTGACCAGGATAGACTGGGTGAAGTCCTCGCCAAACTCTCGGAAGAGGATCCCACCTTCACAATACGTGGTGACCAGGAAACCGGGCAAACTGTTATTTCCGGGATGGGTGAACTGCATCTGGAGGTTTTGGTAGACCGGATGCTGCGCGAGTTCAATGTGAGGGTGGGGGTTGGCAAGCCGCAAGTTGCTTATAAGGAAGCTATCACCGTGCCCGTGGAAACTGAGGGCAGGTTTATTCGCCAGTTTGGCGGTCGAGGACAATATGGTTGTGTCTGGCTGAGACTCGAGCCTGGAGAGCGTGGAAGCGGCTTTAGGTTTGTTGACCGGCTTCGAGGTGGCTCTATACCGAAGGAATATGTTCCGGCAGTGGAACAGGGAGTCAAAGAGGCTTTGGGAACCGGTGTGGTGGCTGGCTATCCGCTAGTAGATATTAAGGCGACACTGTATGACGGTAGCTTCCACGAAGTGGATTCATCGGAACTCGCCTTTAAGATGGCAGGTTCGATAGCTTTGAGAGATGGTGTCAGGAAGGCTAGGCCTGTCCTCCTTGAGCCGATCATGAAGCTGGAACTGATTATGCCAGCCCAGTTCCTGGGTGATGTAATCGGCGATTTGAATTCAAGAAGAGGACGTATTGAGGGAATCGAGACACACGCTGAGACTTGCGTTGTTCATTCCCTTGTTCCTTTGGTCGAGACTTTTGGTTATGCTACTGACCTGAGGTCACTAAGCCAGGGGAGGGCGACTTATTCTCTGGAGTTTGATTGTTACAGAGAGGTGCCCGCTAACTTGGCAGAGCAAATTGTGGCTAGGGCAAAAGGGACCTAGATGCCTAAGCAGAACATTCGAATTAAGGTCAAGGGGTATGACCACAAGCTGGTCGACCAATCGGTGGAGCAAATTGTGGAGACCGCGGAACGGACTGGTGCCGTAGTCGCTGGCCCAGTACCTCTACCCACTCGAATCCAGAAGTTCTGTGTAATACGCTCTCCCAATATTGATAAGGATTCTCGAGAGCAATTCGAGATTCGCACGCACAAGCGCCTCATTGATATTGTGGGGCCAACTGCCAAGACTATTGATGCATTGAGCCAGCTCCAGTTACCTTCTGGTGTGGAAATAGACATTAGATTGTAGGCCGCGATAATGATTCAAGGCATGATTGGTAGAAAGGTAGGCATGACTCAGCTCTTTCAAGATGGGGGGGAGGTAGTAGCAACGGCCATTGAAGCTGGGCCCTGCTTCGTTATCCAGGTGAAGACCGAGGCCAAGGATGGTTACAATGCTGTGCAACTCGGCTTTGGGGAAGCGAAGCGGCCTAACTCTCCTCAAAGAGGCCACACCAAGGGCGTGGGGCAGTTCAGATATCTCCGCGAAGTTGCTGTGGAAGATGTTGAGTCTGTCCAGGTGGGACAGAAACTTGATGTGGATATGTTCAACTCGGGTGATTTGGTTCACGTTACCGGTGTATCCAAAGGCAAAGGTTTTGCTGGTGGAGTCAAGCGTCACCATTTTGCTGGTGGCCCAAAGACTCATGGGCAATCTGACCGTCATCGGGCGCCCGGTTCTATTGGCGCTGGCACTGACCCGGGCAGGGTGTGGAAGGGGACACGCATGGCCGGACACATGGGGAGCAGGCGGGTAACGGTGCGCAATCTCAGAGTAATCGATGTCGATTCGTCGCAGCAGCTACTTCTGGTTCAAGGGGCGGTGCCCGGCGCTAATAAAGGATTGCTGCTCATTAAGAAAGCTCGTTGAGGTCAAGTAGGGTGCAAGTTCAAGTTCATAATATGAAGGGTGAAATAGCCGGCCAGATGGAAATAAGGGACGATATCTTCGATGTGCCGTTCAACGAGGCTGTGGTGCATCAGACACTCGTAATGCAGCTAGCCAACCGTCGTCTGGGTACTGCTGATACAAAGAGAAGGGGTGAGGTCAGGGGGAGTACGAGGAAGCTCTTTGCTCAGAAGCACACCGGTCGTGCACGTCGTGGCGATGCGAGGTCGCCTTTGCTCAGGGGAGGTGGAGTAGCGTTCGGCTCCCACCCTCGCAGTTACCGCCAAGCTATGCCCAAGAAAATGCGGCTTCTAGCATTGAGGTGTGTCCTGTCTGACAAAGCCAGCGCCGGGGAATTAAGAGTCGTGGATAAGCTTGGTCTGGACGAGCCGACAACCAAAGGGCTGCTGGACGTATTGCTGGCGCTGGGAATTGGCACTTCTGCTATTATTGCTACTGCGGAGCCGGAAGCCAACGTGGTTATGTCCGGGCGGAATTTGCTGGGCGTTAAGACAATGCCGGCGCGTCTGCTCAACGTGGCTGATTTGCTCTCTTACAGAGCACTAATAATGACCGTGGATGCGGTGCGGAAGGTGGAGGAGTTGTGGGGTCAGGGGCCAGTCCAGAAGGCAGCGGCTAGCGTCGGTTAGAGCAAGGTTCTGAGGAATGTGTTGATATGCATCTTTACGAAGTGCTACGGCGCCCATTGATTACTGAGAAGAGCACGCTGCTTGCAGAGCGAAACAGGTATGCGTTTGAGGTGGCGCAGGGAGCGGTTAAGCACCAAATCAAGGAAGCGGTCGAGGCGGCGTTCAAGGTCAAAGTGGTTCAGGTGAATGTAATGACTGTTCCAGGAAAGCTGAGGAGGATAGGTAGGCGGCAGGTAATGACTCCTTCGTGGAAGAAAGCAGTCGTTGCCTTGGAGCCGGGGCAGAAGATAGAGTACTTCGAAGGAGTCTAAGGAGAAGAGGACTAGAATTGGGCTCAGTTATCAAGAAACGGAACAAGAAGATGGCGAAGCATAAGCATCGCAAGATGCTTAAGAAGAGCCGATGGCAAAGGAGACATCCGTAGGAGTCGGGCGGAGGTGAGTTTTGGCACTTAAAACCTATCGTCCAACATCGCCTGGCAGGCGGGGCATGGTTAGCGCCTCCTTCGAGGAGATAACCAAGGCGAGCCCTGAGAAGTCCCTGCTGAAGCCGCTCAGAAAGAAAGGGGGGCGGAACAACAGAGGGGTTGTATCTGTGCGGCATCGAGGTGGTGGCGCCAAGCGTAGGTTACGCGTCATTGATTTCAAGAGGGACAAACTTGGTGTCCCCGGGATGGTGGCTGCCATCGAGTATGACCCCGCTCGTTCCGCTCGCATCGCGCTCATTCATTATGCAGACGGCGAAAAGCGCTACATCCTTGCACCTTCGGGACTTGGCGTAGGCGACAGCATAAAAGCAGGAGAAGGTGCTGAAGTGAAGCCAGGCAACGCCTTGCCATTAGGTTGGATGCCGGATGGCACCTTAATTCACAATATCGAGCTCGAACCAGGCAAGGGCGGGCAACTAGTACGTAGCGCCGGTGTTGTGGCCCATCTGTTGGGTAAGGAAGATAGGTATTCACTCGTGCGGCTGCCTTCGGGCGAAGTACGGCGCTTTCTGACTGATTGCTTGGCTACTGTGGGGCAGGTGGGCAATGTTGAACATCAGGGCGTGAAGTTTGGCAAAGCTGGCCGTAGAAGGCTGCTGGGGCACCGGCCTAAGGTACGTGGCTCGGCCATGACTCCACGAGACCATCCCCATGGGGGTGGTGAGGGGAGAGCGCCTAGAGGAATGGCGCCAAAGACACCGTGGGGTAAGCCCGCTTTGGGCTATAGGACGCGCCGTCACAAGGCTTCAGATAGACTGATTGTCAGGCGGCGACACGAGGAGAAGTAATTGAAGAGGCAGGAATAGGATGTCGCGTTCATCGAAAAAAGGTCCTTACTGCGATCCCAAACTGTTTGCGAAGATAGAGGCACTTAACCGCTCTGGGGAGAAAGTGGTGCTGAAGACATGGTCGCGTGCCTCTACTGTAATGCCCCAAATGGTAGGCCATACTATTGCAGTACACGACGGTCGGCGACACGTTCCAATTTTTGTTACTGAGAATATGGTGGGGCATAAACTAGGGGAGTTTGCTATGACCCGGATATTCCGTGGGCATGTCAGCAAGGCCCAAGTGACTGTTCAGGCGAGGAAGAAGAGGTAGTTCTGCTGTCATGAAGGTGGTAGCCATAGCTAAAGACGTTCGTGTTTCGCCTCGGAAAGCCAAGTTGGCTGTGGACCTGGTGCGCGGTAGGAAGGTTGATGAAGCTTTGACTGTTCTGCAGTTCTCACCGACCAAGGCCGCTCAGGCCGTGGCCAAGGTAATCAAATCGGCAACCGCTAATGCTGAAAACAATTTCCAGATGGAACCTTCTGAGCTTAGGATTACTGATATCTCTGCTAATGAGGGGCATAGGTTCAAAAGATTTCGTCCTCAGGCGAGGGGGCGCGTGAATCCTATCCTGAAGCGCTCCACTCATATCAGCATTTCTGTCTCTGGGGAGGAAGAATAGATGGGACATAAGGTTCACCCTTACGGTTTTAGGATCGGTGTCATTCGAGGTTGGCAGGCCAAGTGGTATGATGAGAAGCATTATGCCGAGTTCCTGCAGGAAGACTTGAAGTTGCGTCGGGCTATTGAGACCAAGTGCGCTGAAGGTGGTATTGCCAGCGTCGAAATTGACCACCAGGGTAATGAGGTCTTGTTGACGGTGTATTCGGCTCGCCCCGGCATTGTCATCGGTCGAGGCGGGCAGCGTGCCGAGGAATTGAGGCGAGATCTGGAGGCAATCTGTGGCAAGAGGGTGCGGCTCTCTATCAGAGAAGTTGATCATCCTGAGCTTACGGCTTGCTTGGTCGCCCGAAATGTGGCTGACCAGCTTCAGCGTCGGATCGCTTTCAGACGGGCAATGAAACAGACCGCTTTTCGGACGTTGCAGGCTGGTGCGAAAGGGGTGAAGATCAGCTGCGCTGGAAGGCTGGGAGGCGTTGAGATTGCTCGCCGCGAGACCACTCTTCAAGGTCGCCTGCCCTTGCACACACTCTGTGCTGACATCGATTACGGCTTTGCCGAAGCTCATACTACTTTGGGCCATATTGGGGTCAAAGTCTGGGTTTACAAAGGTGATATTTATCCTGAAGTGAGGAAGGAAAGTGCTGCAGCCGAAGCGAGTGAAGTATCGTAAAGTCCACCGGGGAGAACGGAGGGGCAAAGCGCAATCGGGAAACGCTATTGTCTTCGGTGAGTTCGGGCTGCAAGCTCAGGCGGCAGCTTGGATAACGGCCAGACAGATTGAAGCTGCGCGCCGAGTCATGGTTCGTTATCTGCGTCGTGGTGGTCAGATGTGGATACGTGTCTTCCCGGACAAGCCGGTGACCAAGAAACCGGCGGAGACGCGGATGGGCAGCGGCAAAGGTGCTCCAGACCATTGGGTAGCCGTTGTCAGACCAGGAAGGATGCTGTTCGAGATAAGTGGCATAAGAGAAAGCTCGGCGCGAGAAGCAATGCATTTGGCTTCTTACAAGTTACCCATAGGCACCCGGTTTGTGGTGAAAGAAACGGTTAAGGAAGAGGCAAGCGTTGGAAATCGATGACATTCGTGCTCTTGGCGATGGGGAGTTAGTGAAGCGTTTGGAGGCTGCTCACCAAGAGTTTTTTAACTTGCGGTTTCGTCTTGCCACTCGGCAGTTGGTCAATCATCGGGAACTGCCGAAGGTCAAGAAGAGAATTGCTAGAATGAAGACAGTACTACGAGAAAGGGAGCTTGGCATAAGATAGGTTATGGTAAGCAGACGAAAATCCAGAACCGGCAAGGTCGTAAGCGATAAGATGGACAAGACGGTGGTCGTCCTGGTGACGAGTGCGAGACGCCATCCTCTCTATAAGAAGGTTGTCAGGCATACCTCTAGGTTCAAGGCGCATGATGAGGCGAACGCCTGCAAGGTTGGTGATACGGTAAAGTTTGTTGAGACTCGTCCCTTGTCCAAAGAAAAACGCTGGCGGGTGGTAGAAATCCTGAGCAGGAAGGAAGTAGCTGAGGTCGCGCCTGTGGAAGCAGCCGAGGTTCAGTCAAGAGTGGAAGACAGTGATTCAGTCGAATACCAGGCTTAGAGTAGCTGACAATACGGGAGCCCGGCAGATCATGTGCATCAACGTGCCTGGCGGGACTCGAAGGAGATATGCTACTGTTGGCGATGTTATTGTGGCTTCAGTAAAGCGGGCCATACCTGGTGGTGGTGTGGTGAAGAAGGGTGAGGTGGTACGAGCGGTGGTTGTGCGCGTAGCTAAACAGTATCATCGTTCCGACGGCTCATATGTCAGGTTTGACGAGAATGCCGCGGTTATCTTGGATGATAAGAACAACCCCAAGGGTACTCGTATTTTTGGCCCGGTGGCAAGGGAGCTCAGAGACAAGAATTTCATGAAGATCGTGTCTTTGGCTCCGGAGGTTCTTTAGAGTGAAGATCAGAAAGAACGACACGGTTCTTGTTGTTGCTGGCAAAGACAGGGGGAAAAAGGGCAGGGTACGGCAGGCTTTCCCGAAGCGAGATAAGGTGGTAGTCGAGGGCATTAATATGGCAAAGCGTCATTCCCGAGCCCGCCGCCAAGCTAGACAGGCTGGCATAATTGAGCTTGAAGTGCCACTCCACGTATCAAATGTGATGCTGGTTTGCAACAAGTGCAACAAACCGGCTCGGGTAGGCTTCCGTCTTCTTGCCGACGCCAGAAAGGCGCGGGTTTGCCGTTCTTGCCACGAAGTCATTGATTAGCTAGAGGTGTAGCCCAGGGATGTCACGGTTGAAAGAGAAATACCTGAAGGAAACGATACCCGAACTAATGAGCAAATTCGGCTACAAGAATGTGATGCAGGTGCCAAGGCTCGACAAGATTGTCCTGAACATCGGCCTGGGTGAGGCGATACAGAACCCCAAAGCTTTGGAAGCAGCTGAGGGGGATTTGGCGGCCATCTCAGGGCAACACCCAGTGATAACACGGGCCAGGAAGTCTATTGCCTCTTTTAAGCTCAGAGCAGGCATGCCTATCGGGATGGCGGTGACATTGCGCGGCTGGCGAATGTATGAGTTCTACGATAAGTTGGTCAATGTTGTCCTGGCGCGCATTCGCGATTTCCAGGGGGTATCCCGAGATTCCTTTGACGGGGAAGGCAATTACACCTTGGGGATTAGGGAGCAGATAGGCTTTCCCGAGATTGACTATGACAAAGTGGATAAGCTGCGGGGCCTCCAGGTGACCGTTGTTACCACCGCGGCTACTGATGAGGAAGGGAGGAGCCTGCTGGAGTCTTTGGGTATGCCTTTTGGCAGAAGCTAGCAGGTTTGTGTGAAATATGGCAAAAGTATCCAAGATTGTGAAGTCCAAGCGCCCTCCGAAGTATAGGGTGCAGCAGAGAAATCGATGCCAGGTGTGCGGCAGACCGCGTGCCTATATCCGCAAGTTTGGTTTATGCCGTATATGTTTTCGGAAGTTTGCGTTGTGTGGTCAGATTCCTGGGGTAAGAAAGTCAAGTTGGTGATTGAAAGTGCTGGAGGCATCTGTTGATGGTTACTGATCCAATCGCTGATATGTTAACTCGAATTCGCAACGCAATCATGGCGCGCCATGATGTTGTGCTCATGCCAGCTTCCAAGATGAAGCTTTCTATTGCTAGAATTCTCAAGGATGAGGGCTTCATTTCTGATTATACCGTGCTTAAGGGTAAGCCACAGCGAGTGATTAAGATCTTCCTGAAATACACAGGTGACCAGGCAGCCGTCGCAGGTTTGGAGAGGGTGAGTAAGCCCGGCCTTAGGGTCTACGTAGGCCGAGGGGAGATCCCGCGCGTCTACGGTGGTCTTGGGGTTGCTCTCTTGTCCACGTCCAAAGGGGTCATGATCGGGCAGGACGCGTGGCGCCAAAATCTCGGTGGTGAATTGCTGTGCTATGTCTGGTAATTAGTGCTATGGCGGTGAGTTTGTGTCTCGAGTAGGGCTGCGTCCCATACCTGTGCCTCCGGGTGTCAGGGTTGATATCCAGGGGAATGAAGTGACCGTGGATGGTGAGAAGGGTACGTTGTCCCGCTCATTTCATCCGGATATTTCCATCACACTGAAGGATGAAAGCCTGATAGTAGCCCGGCCTAGCGATGATAGGCTCCGTCGTTCTCTGCATGGGTTGAGTCGAACTCTTCTAGCTAACATGGTCGATGGGGTTACAAAAGGTTTTGAAAAGACCCTGGAACTGAGCGGTGTTGGCTACCGGGCCCAGGTAACCGACAACAAGTTGTCGCTACAGATTGGATACAGTCATCCGGTAGATTATTTCCCACCGCCTGGTGTGGACATCGTGGTGGAGGGAACGAACCGCATCCGCGTAATAGGCATTGACAAGGAGGTCGTGGGTGAGGCCGCCGCTCGAATTCGGGGTACTCGCCCTGCTGACTCGTACAAAGGCAAGGGTATCAAATATGCTGGAGAGAAACTTCGTCGCAAAGCTGGCAAGGCGGGTAAGGCCGCGCCGAGAGGATAGCAGACAATCATGACCAAGATTGACACAAGGCTAGCACGAAAACGGCGTCATGCTCGGGTCAGGGACAGAGTCAGCGGAAGGGGGACGAGACCGAGGCTCTGCGTTTTTCGGAGCTTGAAATATACCTATGCTCAGGTTATCGATGACTCTATGGGGCACACTCTAGCTTCGGCCAGCAGTCTGGATCTGGAAATCAGAGACAGAATCGCAGGGAAGACGAAAACAGAAAGCGCTGAGCTAGTGGGTTCTCTTGTAGCTCAGCGTGCGTTGGATAGGGGGGTCAATCGCGTGGCTTTTGACAGGGCCGGTTACAAGTATCACGGGAGAGTCAAGGCATTGGCTGAAGCTGCTCGGAAGGCTGGTCTGGAGTTTTGAGGTTGGTTCAATGAAAGCGATTACCAAGGCGATTGGGGAGGTTGTCAAAGTCGATGCTGCTGACCTGGAGCTGAATGAGAAGCTGGTGACGCTTAACCGGGTAGCCAAAGTTGTGAAAGGCGGGAAACGGCTTCATTTCAGGGCTCTCGTAGTAGTTGGTGACGGCAACGGGCATGTGGGGTTCGGTCTGGGTAAGGCTAGGGAGGTACCGGAAGCAATCCGCAAGGCTGGCGTGACCGCCCGGAAAGGTCTAGTCAGGATCCCCATGGCCGGCACTACCATTCCCCATGAGATGTTCGCTAAGTTCGGAGCGGCCAAGGTATTGCTTAAGCCAGCGCGGCCTGGCACCGGCGTGATTGCTGGTGGCAGTGTTCGGGCAGTGCTTGAAGCTGCAGGTATAAAGGATGTCCTTACCAAGTCCTTGGGAAGCGCTAATCCCGTTAATATAGTCAAAGCCACTATGTTGGGGTTAGTTAGCCTGAGGAATCCCAAGGAGGCTGTAGCTAGACGGAAAGCTGGACTTGGGATTGAGGAGATTGAGACAGGTGGCTAAGGTGCGCATCACGTGGATAAAGAGCGACATTGGCTATGTCAAGGAGCAGAGGCGAACTTTGAAAGCTTTGGGCTTTCATCGACTCGGTGAAACGGTGGGGCAAAATGATTCTCCGTCTATCCTTGGTATGATAGACAAGGTCAGGCACTTGGTTAAGGTGGAAGTGATCGGCGATGGAACAGATTAAACTGAAGCCCCCCGTGGGCGCCAGGCGTGGAAGAAAGCGCGTCGGGCGCGGCGATGGCAGCGGGCATGGCACTTACTCGGGGCGAGGCTGCAAGGGACAGAAGTCCCGTGCTGGAGGTGGAGTTCGCCTTGGTTTTGAGGGAGGACAACTGCCTCTTATCAAGCGTTTGCCCAGGAAGCGAGGGTTCGTGAATATCTTCCGAACTGAATACAATGTCGTCAATGTGGGCAGACTTAGGGTGTTCTCTCCCAACGCGGAAGTTACGGCAAAAGAGCTGCTTGAAGTGAGGCTAATCAAGTCTGCCAGGCAGCCAGTCAAGATATTGGGTGATGGCGAGATAGACCGACCCCTGGTGGTAAAGGCCAATAAGTTCAGTGCTGCCGCTGCAAAGAAAATCGTGGACGCTGGAGGGAGAGCGGAGGGGATTTAGAATGCAACAGAGGGAAGCCAGGCCGCGCCTTATTCAAGCATTGCTGGATGCCATTTCATTGCCAGACCTGAGACGGCGCCTGCTTTTCACCTTGAGCATGCTGGTTGTTTTTCGCTTTGTGGCCCACGTGCCCCTGCCTGGAGTGGACCTTGATGCTCTGCATGAACTCTTCGACAAGAATCAATTACTGGGTATGCTCGACCTGTTCAGTGGCGGGGCGATGCGGAACTTCAGCGTGGCGGCCATGGGAGTCTATCCCTACATAACCTCTTCTATCATTATGCAGTTGTTGGTACCGGTTATTCCTGGTCTTCGATCTCTGTCTCAAGAGGGGGAGGCTGGCAGACGCCGGATTAACCAATTCACTCACTGGCTGACCGTACCCTTGGCAGGGCTTCAGGGGTACGCCCAATTGGCGCTACTGCGTAGCCAAGGCATCGTTGGCTCCGCTGCGGCACTACCCACTGTGGCCATCATAGTGTCAATGGTAGCGGGCACCATGTTTCTTGTCTGGCTTGGCGAGCTGATTACCGAGCGAGGTATCGGAAATGGCGTGTCGATAATAATCTGCGGTGGCATTCTGGCTGGTTTGCCAGAAATGGTTGGCCGCGGTTTCTTGGCCAAGGAGAACTTCACCGGCCTGATTGCCTTCGGCGTCTTGGCCTTGGCGACAATGGCGCTCATAGTCATATTCACGGAGGCGCATCGTCGCATTCCTGTTCAGTATGCGCGGACTGCCTTTCGTGGCGCTCGCATGTATCGTCAATCGGGTTCAACCCATATCCCTCTTCGGGTAAATACCGCCGGGATGATACCTCTCATCTTTGCCATGTCGTTGATGATTTTCCCGGGAACAATAGCAACCTATTTGGCCAGCCCGCCAGGGCAGGACCCGAACTTCTGGAATACGGTTACGGACTGGTTCAACCCTAATGCAGCTCTGCCTGTAGGGCTCTTCTACTGGGGGTTCTATTTCTTGATGGTGGTGGCTTTTGCGTTTTTCTACACCATGGTTATATTTGAGCAGATGGACTTGGCGCGGACATTGCAGCGTCAGGGGGGCTTTATCCCGGGCGTCCGCCCGGGGAAACCCACGACCGATTATCTCAACAAGGTTATCAGGAGTATCACCTGGGGTGGGGCTCTTTTCTTGGCTGTAGTGGCGGTACTGCCGTTTCTGGTTCGGGAAATGACCGACGTTGCTGTGTTGACTTTGTCCAGTACGGGGATGCTCATCGTCGTTGGTGTAGCTTTGGATACTATGAAACAGATAGAGGCCCAGCTAACAATGCGCCGCTATGAAGGTTTCTTGAAGTAAGGGAGCGAGACGAATGTTCATGGTTTTGCTCGGCGCGCCTGGTGCTGGAAAAGGAACTCAAGCAGATATCATCGCAAGGAGGATGTCTCTACCCCATATAGCTTCTGGCGACCTGTTCCGGCAAGCTGTTAACAAGGGGACTGAACTTGGAAGACTTGCCAAGTCGTATATGGATAAGGGAATGCTGGTTCCGGACGAGGTTACTGTCCAGATGGTCTCGGAGCGTCTAAATGAACCTGATTGTCAGTACGGATGTGTCTTCGATGGTTTTCCCAGGAACGTCGACCAGGGCAAATCACTTGACGTTGCTTTGGAAAAGGGGGAAAAAGCCGTAGACAAGGCAATATACATTGAGGTGCCTGAAGCAGAACTTCTTAAACGCCTCACCGGGCGTTGGATATGCAGCAACTGTCAGGCGCCATACCACGAGGTGACTTCACCGCCAGAAGTAGCAGGCCGATGTGACAAATGCGGCGGTGAGCTTTATCAGCGTTCTGATGACACAGTGGAAACGATAAGGGAACGATTGAAGGTTTACTTCGCTCAGACTATCCCCCTTCTGGAGTACTATGAGAAAACGGGCAAGCTCTTCAGAGTTGATGGTAGTCAGGATATAAATGGGGTGGCCGAGCAGGTGACAGATTCCCTAGAAGGTCTGCAACGAGCAGTCAAATGACTATCTTGAAGTCTTCAGAGGAAGTGGCCATTATGCGGCGAGCCGGGAGAGTTGTGGCGGCTGTTTTGGAGCGGTTAAGGGAGGAGGTGAAGCCAGGGATTAGGACGCGTCAACTGGACTCAGTGGCAGCAAACGAGCTGAAGAAACGTGGGGCTAAAGCCTCTTTCAAGGGCTATCGAGGCTTCCCTGCACACCTGTGCGTGTCGGTGAATGACGAGATTGTCCACGGCATCCCCGGGGAACGGCGACTGAGTGAGGGCGATATCATATCCTTGGACTTCGGAGCAATGCTTGACGGCTTCCATGGTGATGCGGCGATAACAGTTGGAGTGGGTAGGATTAGCTCTAAAGCTCAGGAACTCCTGGCGGCCACCGAGGCTGCGTTGATGAGTGGCATAAGGGCTGCGCGTTGCGGTGCTCACCTGGGAGACGTTTCCGCAGCTATTCAGGACTATGTGGAGACACGGGGATTCTCTGTGATTCGGGAGTACTCCGGACATGGAGTCGGTAGAGACCTGCATGAGGACCCGTTGGTTCCAAACTTTGGCTTTCGTGGTGAGGGCCCCGTGCTGCAAGAAGGTATGACCTTAGCTTTGGAGCCGATGGTGGCTACCGGGCACTACCGGACACGCCTCGGTGAGAACCACTGGACAGTATTGACTGATGATGGCAGTCTTTCAGCTCATTTTGAGCATACCATCGCTGTCAGCGATGATGAATCTGAGATACTCACCCTACTGTAGAAGAGCAGCATGCCTAGCAAAGAAGCGATAGAAGTCGAAGGCAAAGTCATTGAGACTCTGCCCAATGCTACATTCCGTGTGGAGCTACCTAATGGACACAAGGTCTTGGCTCATATTTCGGGCAAAATGAGGCGGCACTATATCAGGATTCTGCCTGCAGATAAGGTGTTAGTTGAGCTTTCACCATATGACCTGAGCCGGGGGAGAATTGTCTATCGGTTCAAGTAGGTATGGATCACGTTGCAGTTTGACATGTTTCTTGGCAAAGTTCTATTATTAATCGAATTCCTTCAGATTCGGGGTGAGCACGAATGAAAGTCCGCGCTTCTGTTAAGCGTCGTTGCGACAAATGTAAGATTATCAGGCGCCGCGGCGTAGTCCGGGTTATTTGCGAGAATCCTAAACATAAGCAACGGCAAGGATAATTGTGGGAGCAAGTTGAAAGATGGCACGTATTGCTGGTGTGGATATTCCAAAAGACAAAAGGGTTTCGATCTCTTTGCAGTACATCTATGGTATCGGCCCCACGTTAAGCCACAAGGTTTTGTCTTCCAGTGGTGTCAATCCTGACATCAAGGTAAAGGACCTCAGCGAGCAGGAGGTTAGCCGTATTCGCGAGGTTATTGACAAGGAGCACACGGTAGAAGGTGGGCTTCGGCGGGAAGTCAACCTCAACATGAAACGCCTTGTTGAAATCGGCAGCTATCGAGGTATCAGGCATCGTCGCGGTCTTCCCGTCCATGGGCAACGGACACGAACGAATGCTCGGACCAAGCGTGGCCTTCGTAAGACGGTGGCTGGTCGCGGACAGAGGCGTGGTACGACCAAGAAGTAAAGGAGCGGTGACAGTATATGCCTAGGAAAAGAAGACCTGGAGTAAGAAGGCGAGAGCGCAAGCTGGTTCCGGAGGGTAAGGCTTACATTGTGTCTACCTTCAATAACACCATTATCACTCTCACGGACCCCAAGGGGGCTGTTATTGCGTGGGGGAGTTCTGGCACGGCTGGATTCAAAGGGTCTCGTAAGGGTACCCCCTATGCGGCTCAATTGGCTGCTCAGGGAGCAGCTCAAAGGGCCAAGGAGCACGGTTTACGCCAGGTCGAGGTGTTTATCCGAGGTCCTGGCAGCGGACGTGAAGCAGCAATTCGGGCTCTCCAGGCTTCGGGGGTCGCCGTTACCGCGATCAAGGATGTGACTCCTGTCCCGCACAATGGCTGTCGTCCTCGCAAGAGGAGGCGGGTATAGAAATGGCGCGGTATACAGAGGCTGTCTGTCGTTTGTGCCGACGTGTCGACGATAAACTCATGCTCAAAGGCGAGAGGTGTTTTACCTCTAAGTGTGCTTTTGAGCGAAGACATGCTGCGCCTCGATATCGCCCGACTACAAGGCGGCGCAGGAAGAAGATGTCTGACCGCGGGCTTCAATTGCGAGAGAAGCAGAAGGCTCGCTATACCTACGGAGTCCTGGAGCGGCAGTTCCGCAAGTTCTTCGCTGAGGCGGAGAGGATTTCCGGTGTGACCGGGGAGAACCTTCTGGTTTTGCTGGAAAGACGCCTGGACAATGTGGTGTATCGCTTGGGGTTTGCTAGCTCCCGTCCCCAAGCAAGGCAGTTAGTGCGGCACGGCCACTTTCTCCTAAACGGGCGCAAGACTGATATTCCCTCTTGTCTGGTGAAATCCGGGGATGCTATCGCCTGGCGGGATAGAAGTACACAGAGTGAATACTACAAGACGCTCGTTCAAGAAATAGAGGACCAGACTGTTCCCGGCTGGTTGACCCTGGATAAGCAACAGTTGGCCGGCCGGGTGCTAGCCTTGCCAACCAGCGACGATATTGAAGTCAAGTTCGACGAAAAAGCTATTGTTGAATATTATTCTCGTTGAGGAGGCCTTTTGGCAGGATTATCATTACCAAGAGTAGAGTGTGTTGAAAGCACTGAGACTTACGGTCGTTTTGTTGCGGAACCGGTGGAGAAAAACTTCGGAGTTACTCTGGGTAACAGTCTGCGCCGGGTGCTTTACAGCTCTTTGCCTGGTGCCGCCATAACTTGGGTAGAGATTGAAGGGGTTCAACACGAATTCTCGACGATCCCTTATCTTAAGGAAGATACCACAGATTTCTTATTGAATGTCAGGGAGGTGCGCATTCGTCCTCTTTCCCAGCGCCCCGGCAAGTTAAGTCTGGAGGTTGAGGGGGAGGGGGAGGTTCATGCCGCTGACATTAAGCTTACAGCAGATTTCGAAATTGTCAATCCCGAGCTTTATTTGGCTACATTGGACTCTCCTGAGGCCCGGCTCAGCGCTGAGTTCAATGTGGAGCTAGGAAGAGGCTGGGTGCCGGCTGGCTCCAGCGACAGTCTGCCGATCGGGGCGATTCCGATAGATGCCATCTATAGCCCGGTGCGCAAAGCTGACTTCTCAGTTGAACCCTGCGACCTCAGGGAAAGCAGTAACCAGGAGAAGCTTGTCTTGGAAGTCTGGACTGACGGCGCTCTATCGCCAACGGAAGCAGTGAGTCAAGGCGCTGCCGTTCTAATGGAGCAGTTTTCTTGTTTCCGGGAACTGGCCAAAGCTCTGGTGGAGGAAGGAGCAGAGTTGGCCTGGCAAGGGTTAATTCCGCCGGAGCAGTATAGTATGCCCATAGACCAGCTGGGCCTGTCTACTCACACTTATAATAGCCTGAGAAGAGGTGGGGTCACCACATTGGGTCAGATTCTGGAGAAAGGCATAGAAGGTCTGTGCGCGTTGGCCGGCTTCGGAGCCAAATCCAGGGATGAGGTAGAGATGGCTCTCACGGGACTCGATTTGCCTTTTATTCCCGGGGTGAAGGAGAAAAAGCAGAAGGGGCAATCAGAACCTTCGGTTTCCTCGGAGGTAGAAGGGGATTTAGATGCCGAAGGAACGATGACGGATGAGACATCAGATAGCCGGACGGAAACTGGGTAGACCTACGGCTCACCGGTGGGCACTGTACCGCAACTTGGTGACCGATTTGCTTAGATATGAGAAAATCGTCACTACTGAGGCGAAGGCCAAGGAAGCTCGTGGTCTGGCAGAGAAGGTGATTACTTTGGGCAAAGAAGGTGGGCTTTCCTCTCGGCGCCGAGCTTTGACCTTCGTTACTGACAAGAAGATTGTGGATAAGGTATTTGGTGAGCTTGCTCCAAGGTACGCAGAGCGTCCAGGGGGTTATACGCGCATAACGAAGTTGGGGCCCAGGCTGGGCGATAGAGCACCTATGTGCCAGCTTGCGCTGGTAGAATAACAAGCCGCTTTGCTTAGTGAAGCTCTTTAACAGTCTCAACAAGATTGCTCTGGTTGTGGAGTACGATGGCAGCCACTATCATGGTTTTCAGTGGCAGGCTAACTTGCCCACCGTTCAGGCCGAACTGGAACGGGCTATACGGAAGGTTACCGGGGAGAGCAGACGTGTAATAGCTGCCAGCCGCACTGATGCAGGAGTGCATGCCAAAGGGCAGGTGGTTAGTTTTCGGACTGAGTCCGTTCTTCCCCCGCAGACCTTTATCAGAGCTTTGAATCACTATCTCCCGGAGGATATTGCGATTAAGGCCGCCTGCGGAGTGAGTGCAGACTTCAACGTCAGGCGTGATGCTTCGAGCCGGGAGTATGACTATTTCATTTTGAATAGCCGAACGCGGTCGCCTCTTGCGAGACGATTTGCTTGTTTGGTGGCTGGTGAGTTGAATACTGAGGTTATGAACGAGGCGTGTCAGTTTCTTGAAGGTGAACACGATTTTGCCTCCTTTGCTACCTCTCTAAGTAAGCAGAGGAACACGGTGCGTAATGTCTACCAGGCCAAGGTGACAAAGGAGGAGAGCTTGGTCACTTTTCGTATGGTTGCCAATTCGTTCTTGACGCATCAGGTGCGTAATACGGTGGGCTTGCTGATCAGAGTGGGGCTAGGTAAGGTTGGGCTCGAGGAGTTCCACCAGATTATGGAAGCAAAGACGCTGGGCTTGGCTGGGCCGGCTGCGCCAGCCCAGGGCCTATGCCTTGCCAGGGTTAACTACCCCGGAAATGTGGAGTTGGCAGTATGAAGACGTACTCAACTAGAGCCAGGGACGTTGAACACCAGTGGCATGTGGTTGATGCTTCTGGCAAGACCCTGGGTAGGATGGCCTCCCAAATAGCTGGCTTACTCATGGGCAAGCACAAGGTAGTATATGCTCCGCATCTTGATACCGGCGATTACGTGATTGTGCTAAACGCGGCCAAAATCAAAGTGACTGGCAAAAAAGCGAAACAGAAGCTTTATTACCGGCATTCGGGATACCCTGGAGGTCTAAAAGCCACAGCTTTTGAAGACGTGCTTGCCACCCATCCCACTAGGGTGATTGAGCACGCGGTTAAGGGCATGTTACCACACAATCGGCTCGGTAGAGCTATGTTCAAGAAACTCAAGGTTTATGCCGGGGACAGCCATCCTCATCAAGCTCAAGTCGCCGGTGCAAAAGCAACTGCGGAAGGGAGTGGAAGCTCGTGACTACCCAGACTTACGATCGTGGCACAGGGAGGCGCAAGTGCGCTGTAGCTCAAGTGAAGCTCTTCTCGGGCAAGGGGGAGATAACTATCAATGGGAAGTCCTATGAGGAGGTTTTCCCCCGCCTTGAGCACCGCCGCACTATTGAACACCCATTCGTGGCTACTGATACCGTGGGCAAGTTTAAGGTTGAGGCCAAGGTAAATGGTGGTGGCGTCAGTGGACAGGTTGGGGCTATTCGCCACGGCATTGCCCGTGCGCTGGTTCGGGGGAACGAGCAGTTTAGGCCGCTTTTGCGTCAGGAAGGTCTGCTAACGCGTGATTCTCGGGTCAAGGAGCGCAAGAAGTATGGACTTAAGCGCGCCCGCAAGGCACCTCAGTACACCAAGCGGTAAAGGCCTCTAGGCGTTCGTTCCACTTGTGGGATGAGCTTTGGCAGCATATAGACATAGCGGTGTTTGTATGCTATCATGGTTTCGGAGCAAATGGCTAATGGGTGCATCCTTGAAGCGTACCACCATCTTTCTCACTGAGGACCAACATGAGAGTCTGCGTCGGTTAGCCTTTGAGCGGCGCACTTCTATGGCTCATCTTCTGCGTGAAGCGGCTATGGAGATATTGGAAGATGAGAAGGATACTCGGGAAGGCTTGAAAGCTCTGGCAGATGATGACGGCACCATCACCTGGGAGCAATACCAGCGCCGGAGGAGGGAACGAGAGTCACGGGGTGAGCTATCACGTTGAGCTGAGGCGTGCTGCACAGAAGCAGCTGGGTGCTCTGCACGGCCGGGCATACGTGGCTGTAGCCAAAGGCATATCGGCCCTGGGGCAGAGCCCTCGCCCACCCAGGGTCAAGAAATTAGCTGAAAGCGGGTTATGGCGTATTCGTGTACGAGAGTGCCGAATAGTCTATACGATAGATGACAAGGTGGAGCTAGTCACAGTTTGCCAAGGTAGGGAGTTAGCCCGTTGAAAGTGCTCATTGTTCATTTTCGTTCCGCTCCTAGCCACGGTTTGAAACAACCGCGCCGGCGGACACGGGCATTTGAAACTGGCTCGGCTGGCACCGATGGCGTTTCGCTGGAGATGATGAAGCGCAGGACTCTCCTTGAAGCCATGGGCCATCAGGTAGCGATCTGTTCCGCCTTCAGTTGGGCAGACCTTCCCATAGCAGCTCTGGAGTTTGATTCAGGAGAAGTCAGGAAGATGATGCGGAATCTCTTTGGACCCGGAATAGCGGACTTTGCTGGTGAAGCTGAGCTTGAAGAAGCATTTAATGCCTCTGTCTTACATGTGGAGCAGCAGTTGGGCAAAGCAATCAAGAATTTCAAGCCAGACATGCTGTTTGTGCATAATATACTGTCTCTTCCTGTCCACCCGGCGGCCACAATAGCCCTGACAGAGCTACTCAGAGATACGCGATTGCCTTGTGCTGCCATTCACCATGATATTCTGAGTGAAGGTGCCTACAAATTCACTCCGACCTGCAAGTTCGCTAAATCGATTCTCGAAGGGTATTTCCCTCCAACAATGCCTAACCTGAGACACTGGACGATCAACTCCCGCAACAAGAATGAGCTGAAAGAGAGCAAAACTGTGGAGGCCAAAGTCATTCACGACACCATGGATTTTGACCAGAAGCTTGAACCGGCAGAGCAAACTAGGATTCGGGCACTTCTTCGTGGTAAGCAGGGCATCAAACCGAATGACATCGTACTCTTTGTTGGAGCCCGCATCGTCCCGAACAAGCAGGCCGAGATAGCCGGGCGCTTGACAGCTGTCCTGCAAAACCTGCGCCAAGGCATCGTGGGCAAGAAGCTCTACAACGGTGAGGTATTCTCTGAAGAAAGTCGGATAGTGCTTGTCCTGGCAGGTCGCCCCGAGCGCGCTTTTGCCGACTACCAGAAGAGACTGTTTGAGCTTCTTGATGTCCTGAAGACCGATTGGGTGTACGTCGGAGATGAGGTTCGCCCGTTGCGGTCGGAGGAACAGGGGTTCTACGCCCTGTATCCAGATATGTATACCATGGCTGACTTTGTGTTGTATCCTACCGGCTGGGAAGGCTTTGGTAACCAGCTTCTTGAGACTTTTGCCGCTGGTTTACCCGTAGCCGTATTCGAGTATCCCGTTTTCAAGGAGGATATAGCCCCGAAAGGTGTTGAGGTGGTATCCCTTGGCGATACTATTCTTGAGAGTAGGGACTCCAGGGATCTCGTCCAAGTCCCCGTTGAGGTTCTGAACTGGGCTGCGCGCGAGATGTTAACGATTCTAACCACTGCTGATAGGTTCCAAAGTATGACTTCCCGCAATTTCATGGTGGGTAAGAGGTATTTCAGCTTCGATGTGCTTCGAGCTCATCTGCTTGATGCAATAGATTGGGCTAAATCCATCAAGGTGTCGCCTTCTTGATGTGTTGAGCTCCAAGCCCTTGGCCCCAAGTACTGGTGGCAAACGCTAGGCTACTCATATGAGAATAGGCGTTAGTGCTCCCATTGTTGAGCCACACCCAACAGGTGTGGGTGTCTACTCAATCAACTTAATCAACGAACTGGCCAAGCAATGTGATGACATGCTTGTATATACGTCCTATCCTTCTGCCTTCAAGATTGAACTACGAAAGGTACGCAAGGTTAGTCCGCTTACTAGACCAGAACGTGGCCTCACTGGCTTTCTAACCCGGATGTTGTGGATGCAGACTTCGCTGCCGGCAAGGACACTTATCGACCATGTGTCCGTCGTCCTTTCCACCGGTACCGAGGGCACGCTGTTACCACCGCTGCCTCAAGTTGTAACTGTGCATGATATAATCCCTCTTCTGTTCCCGAGCCTTCATCGGCACGCAAGCGAGCTCGTTTTCTTTCGCCACCTCCTGCCACAGGTACTGCGGCGCTCGAGCGCGATCATTGCTGTTTCACAAAGCACAAAGGACGATATCATCAAGTTCTATCACCTGCCAGCGGAGAAGATTCATGTCATATACGAAGGCTATGATACGGAGCTTTTCCATCCTCACCAAGATACGCAAGCTGTAGCCAGGCTATATGGTCTTGAACACTACATTCACTATGGGGGCAACATCCTGCCTCACAAGAACGTTGCCAAGCTCATCCAGGCTTTTAAGCTGATTGCCTCAAAGGTACCGCACCAGCTTGTCTTGCAGGGAAGGCGTGACTCCATGTATGCGCCAGAACTTGAGGCTCTGGTCAGGGAGCTGGATCTCGAGGGCAGGGTGGTGTTTCTCGGCTACGTACCCTTGAATCATCTCCCCCGCTTATACAGCGGAGCTACCGTATTTGTGACTGTATCACTTAGCGAGGGCTTCGGGCTACCGCCACTCGAAGCAATGGCATGTGGGGCCCCAGTAGTAGCTTCCAGGGCGTCTTCCCTACCAGAAGTCGTTGGTGATGCCGGAATCCTGGTGGACCCAAGTGATACTGAGCAGATTGCTGATGCCCTGCTACGGGTAATTGAACATCCTGCGTTGCGTGCCGAACTTTCTCGGGATTCCGTTAACCGGGCTGCCCAATTCAGTTGGAGTACGGCAGCAAGGCAGACGCTGGAACTGCTTCAGTCTGTAGCCAAGGGCAAATAGCTGACTGAAACCTCAGGAAAGTTGAACACTTCTTCGGATTGTGCTGTACCAGTAGGGCTGGCGTGAGTACAGCGCAGACTAGAGGAACATTATCGGCAGCCAGCATTTGTGAAAAGCAGGTCTGCCGAGGCTGATAGGGACTTCGCTTTGTCGGAGCGGAGCCTGCACTGCTTGGACACTAGCTGCGCAGCAGTCACTCGAATTCTAGCTGGCGTCGCTTAGCCGCTGCTTCAAGTAGTCGATAGCATCTACCGGCGTGGGGTCTATTTGGTAGAGGATTGCCAGGTAGTAGCTCACCCAGTCGCCCAGGAAGATCAGGCTCATCATCTGGCTGAGTTCGCTTCCCCCCTGGCTGTCGATAATCTGGTGGCTGATTCCGTTTTGCTCCAGGAGTTCGCCGGTCACCTGATAGCGAATCAGCGTTCGTGGGTGCAGGGAAGGGCAGCGGAGCATGACTACGTATATCTTCGGGGCCAGTTCTGAGGGGAACTGGTACCCAACTACAGCGTTGTGATTGAGCTCTGGGAAGGTCTCATGAAAAGCCCAGGCTTTGCTGTTCTCGTTGATCTGGGTCTTCCAGCGGTGGGCGACTTCGCTTAGAGTGCCGGCGCCGTAGATCACCGCTATTTTGCCATGCAGGTTGGTGGCCAGTTGTTTGGCTGGGTTTGAGCTGGTGGGGGTGGCCTCTTTCAGTTCCCACAGCAGTGTCTCAAGGTTTTGAATCATCGCCTCGACCTCGCCCGTTGTGTCTTCAACGAGGTCCAGCTGTGTGTCTTCGAAGAAGCCTAGCTTTTGCAGGAAAGCTATCAATGGTATGAAGCTGTAGCCTAGAGCCGCCCGGGGCTGGGAAATATGGTCTATGATGAAAAGCGGCGCTTTGGCGTTTTCGGCCAGGGTCTTCAGCTTGCCGCCGGTGGTTATGACCAGCTTCTTGCAGCTTCTTTCCAGCGCCCAACTGAACCCAGAGAGCGTTTCTTCGGTGTTTCCTGAGTAGCTTGAGGCGATAACCAACGTCCTGTCATCGACAAAGGCTGGCAGGTCATAGTCGCGGTGGACGAAGACAGTTGGTTTGCCTGCTGGTGAAGGCAGGCTGCGAACTAAATCCCCGCCTATGGCCGAGCCCCCCATGCCCAGGATAACCACCTTGTCGATGTCGCTGAAATCCAGGGGTAGCTCGAAGTCGGTGGCCTTGTGCCAGGCAGCCCGGCATTGCTGGGGCAATCCGTGAAGTTGAGCCAGCGTGTTGGCCGGGTCAAGTTGATTGTATATGCCTGGGTCGTCCAAATTGACCATAGCCTAGATACCTAACAGTTCTCTGCCGCTGTTTAGCAATCTCTGCACCTGTTCAGGGCTGTGGCTTTCGGCATAGATGCGGACCAGTGGCTCGGTACCGGAGAAGCGGATGAGCAGCCAGGAATCATCAGCTAGAGTATAACGAAATCCGTCGGTCGTATCTAGTTTTGCTACCTCGGTACCAGCGATGGAGTTGATGGAGCTCTCAGTAAGCTTCTCAGCGAGCGTTTGGTGCTCACCCGGAGAAATGTGGGAGTCAATGCGGTCGTAATAGTGAGGGCCGACCTTGCCGTATAAGTACTCTAACAACTGGGACGGCGTCTTCCCTGTCTTTATCATGAAGTCGATGAAGTAAAGCCCGGCGAGGATACCATCGCGCTCAGGAACATGACCGCGGAATCCATAACCACCGCTCTCCTCACCGCCCATGAGGGCGTTCTTCTCTATCATCAGCGGTGCTACGTATTTGAAGCCTACTGGTGTCTCATGCACGGGGACGTCAAAGAGCTTTCCCAGCTGGTGGAGCATATTGCTGTCGGTCAGGGTCATAATTATGGCACCTCGCTCGCCGCGGACCTCAAGGAAGTAAAGGGCGAGCAAGGCAAACACCTGGTGTTGGTTGAGGAATACACCGTTTTCGTCAACGATGCCGATTCGGTCGGCGTCGCCGTCGTTTGCCAGCCCAACATCGGCCTTCCGCTGTCTGACCAGGCTAGACAGCTTTGTCAGGTTCTTAGCAATAGGCTCAGGTTGAATTCCGGGGAACAGGGGGTTGCGCTCACCGTTGATTTCGGTGACCTCTATTTTTCCGCCTTGAAGAAGCGTCTTGAAATAGCCGATGCCGGCTCCATACATAGAATCGGCGATGATTTTCAGGCGACTTCGGCGAAGGGCATCGAAGTCAACAAGCCGCTCTAGCTGCTCGGTATAGGCTGGAGTGGGATCAAAATAGGCTATTAGCCCGTTGTCTATTCCGTCCGCTAAGGAAAGTCGCTTTGCATTGCGCGCAATGAGAGCCTCGTTTGCATGCTTTTCAATCTCCGTGCCGGTCTCGGTTGGTGCGCTAGCCCCGGTATCATCCTTATATTTGAACCCGTTCCACTGTCCTGGGTTGTGGCTAGCGGTGATGATTATGGCCCCGGCAGACTTGGTGGCGGTGACCGCATAGCTTATCACTGGGGTCGGTGCAGGCTGTGAACAAAGAAGCACCTTGATTCCGTTGCCGGCAATTACCTCGGCAGCAGCGGCAGCAAAGTCCTCGGAAGCAAAACGCGTGTCATAACCAATAACAAGCCCGCGCTCAGTGAGCTTGGCCTGTTTCAGGTAATTGGCCACTCCTTGAGCGCAAGCCCGGACGTTATCGAAGGTAAAGTCCTCAGCGATAACTGCTCGCCAGCCGTCAGTCCCAAACTTAATC
>CAZTRR010000012.1:14393-29918 GCA_964616785.1 uncultured Dehalococcoidales bacterium | reverse complement strand
AGCAAACCTACAAAAGCGCGGCAAAAACGCCTAAGCCATTCAGAGGGAGATCAGCTTGAAGAGTAGCCCGAAACAAGAGATTCCTCGTCAGAGGCATGTACCTCAGCGCAGCTGCGTGGCCTGCCGAGAAAAGAAGGCAAAGAGAGATTTGATCCGCCTGCTATGCAGTGCCGGCATTGTAGAGATAGACCCCAAGGGCAAGAAAACAGGCCGAGGCACTTATTTGTGCCCATCACGTGAATGCTGGGAGGCAGGGCTGAAAGGTAACCGCCTGGAACATGCTCTCCGGACGAAGCTCACCCCGGAAAATCGCCACACGCTGGTAGAATACGGCAAAAGCCTGTTGGAAAAAGGAGACAACCAGGGATGAGTGACAACAGGCAAGAAGCAATTGTCAAACAGGACGAGCATAGCCAGAAGGCCAAGCCCGACTCGCAGGGACTGCCCCAGGTTAGCCTTCCTCCAGCCATAAACGTGAAGCAACTGGCTGACCTCCTGGGGATAAGTGCGGTCGACGTTATCAAACAGCTCATGAGAAACGGTGTCATGGCCAACATCAACCAAGTCATTGATTTCGACGCCGCAGCAGTGATAGCGACCGATTTTGGCTATGAAGCTAAGACCCAGCCAGTGTCCCTTCAGACAAGACCCACCGCAACAGCCAGGGGTGGGAAACTCTCCCCTCGCCCACCAGTGATTACAATCATGGGGCATGTTGACCATGGCAAGACAAGCCTTCTCGACGCTATCCGCCAAAGCAATGTAATTGCCACCGAAGCAGGTGCTATCACCCAACACATTGGAGCTTATCAGGTAGAGGTGAACGGGCGAAGAATTACTTTCCTGGATACACCAGGACACGAGGCTTTCACCACCATGAGGGCCCGGGGAGCACAAGCTACCGACATCGCCGTCCTAGTGGTAGCGGCTGATGATGGAGTGATGCCCCAGACTACAGAAGCTATAAATCACGCTCGAGCTGCCGAGGTACCCATAGTAGTCGCCATTAACAAGATTGACAAGGCTAACGCCAATTCAGACAGAGTCAAACAGCAACTGGCTGATTTGGGATTGATTGTTGAAGAATGGGGAGGCGACACCGTATGTGTAGCCATCTCCGCCAAGAAGAGACAGGGCATAGAGGAGCTTTTGGAGAACCTTCTTCTGGTTGCTGACATATCAGAGCTTAAGGCTGAGCTGGATTCTCGGGCAGAGGGGATAGTGATTGAGGCTCGGCTTGACAAGACCAAAGGGCCGTTGGCTACCCTTCTAGTTCAGAAGGGCCACCTCAAGCCTGGTGATACCCTCGCGGTCGGCAATACCTGGGGCAGAGTCAAGGCCATGTTCAATGACGTCGGGAAACGAATAAAGAAGGCTGAGCCAGCAACTCCCGTGGAAATCCTCGGGATGAATGCCGTCCCGCAGGCCGGAGACATGTTCAGAGTCGTTGGTAACGACCGCGAAGCGCGAATGCTCTTGGAGAAGCAGAAAGCTGCGCAACACGAACTCACCACTCCGACCAGGACCCTGAGTCTGAGTGACCTTTCCGCACAAATTAGCACAGGGCGGGTGAAAGAGCTAAATATTGTCCTCAAGACAGACGTCCAGGGCAGTATCGAACCGATAAGGAATTCAGTGGAGCAACTGGGAGATGACAAGATTAGGGTTAGAGTCATCCACTCAGGCAGCGGCAGTATCACAGAAAGCGACGTGCTACTGGCTTTGGCCTCCAAGGGAATAATCATCGGTTTCAATAGTCGACCAGAACCAGGGGCACAGAGATTAGCCGAGGTAGAACAGATAGCCATTCGTTACTACAGCGTGATTTATGAACTGGTGAACGATGTGGACAAGGCGCTGAAAGGCATGCTGGAGCCCACTCTCACCGAGGTTATCGAAGGACAGGCCGAAGTATTGGCTGTCTTTGACTCAGAGAGAAAGGGTAAGGCAGCCGGGGTTTCTGTTAGAGAAGGCAAAGTGAAACGAGATGCTTTGGCCCGAATTTTGCGCCAGGGCGAACCGATTCATGAATCTCGTATCAGCAGTTTGAGGCGCTTCAAAGAAGATGTCAAAGAGGTGTCTACTGGCCTTGAGTGTGGGGTTAGGATAGAGAACTTCCTGGATTTCCAGGTCGGCGATGTCATCCAATTCTACCGACAGGAAAAGGTAGCCTAAGCTATTTCCGTTTCAACTCCATCTCCAGCCAGGCACTTCTTTGCACCTCAAAGTACAACCGGCCGATTCAACGGAGTAGACTATGACGCGGCGAACCGAGCGACTCAACAGCCTCATCAGGCTAGAAATCAGCGAATTGCTTCGGCAGCAAGTTAATGACCCCAGACTAGGTAGCCTTATTTCAGTAACCAGAGTCTCCACCTCCCCCGACCTACAACGCGCCAAGGTGTTCGTCAGCACTTTGGGAGACGAGGCAAACAGAAGCGAAACATTACGGGGTTTCACTGCCGCCTCAGGGTTTCTCCGCAGAGAACTTGCTAGACGTTTGAGGTTAAGGCAGACCCCGGAACTCAGCTTTCATTTCGATGATTCCATTGAGCGCGGAACTGAGGTGCTTACTTTAATCGAGCAGCTTACTTATGACAGTGCCCAAGACGAAGATGGCAATTGATGGCATCCTCAATGTCAATAAGCCTGAAGGCAAGACCTCTTTCGCCGTAGTAGCGTGGCTTAAACGTCTAGCAAGGCAGAAACGTGTCGGGCACACCGGCACATTGGACCCAATAGCCACAGGCGTCCTACCCATTTGCTTCGGTCAGGCAACGCGAGTCACCCAGTTCGTGACGGCTAGTAACAAGACCTACCTCGCCGAGATTGAACTAGGTAGAGCGACAGATACGTTCGACAGGGAAGGAACAATAACCCAATGGAGAGAGCCGGCGGCTGTCACTGTAGCCCAAGTAGAAGAAGCGCTCACCGCTTTTCAAGGCAGTATCGAGCAAGTGCCTCCCGTCTATAGCGCCCTGAAACTCCGTGGCAGACGATACTATCAATTGGCTCGCGCCGGCATCCCAATAACACCGAGGCCAAGACGAATCGAGATTGCCAGTCTGGACCTTGTAGACTGCCAGTTGCCCTTCATAGCAATTAGAGTGGAATGCGGTAAAGGGACTTACATACGCTCGTTAGCTCATGATCTGGGACAACACTTGGGCTGTGGCGCCTGCCTAAACAGCTTGACTCGTCTACGCTGCGGGCCTTTCCGTATTGAAGATGCACTCTCTTTATCTCAAATCAAGGATGCCTTCGAAGAATACACATGGAAAGAGCTTTTCCACCCCGTAGATAGCCCCCTCCTGGGCTGGAGAGCAGCCATTGTTGACGAAACCAACGCATCGGCCATAAGAAACGGCCGTTCATTGTCTTTGGGCCAAGAGGCCTCACCCACAGAGGAATATTGCCGTGCCTACAGCCCGGATGGGGACTTCATAGCTTTGCTGCGCTTCGTTTCAGAGAAAAAGCTCTGGCATCCAGAAAAGGTCTTCTCTCTTAAGCAGTTTTCCTGCCTGACAGCACCCTAAAGCCTTGACACGCCGTATATAATAGATATGTTCAGCTTTGACGGAAGGAGGTGAAACAGGTGGCACAGGCGTTTTGCTTCAAATGCCGGAAAAAGGTAGAAATCAACAACCCGCAGAGTGTGACCTTGAAGAACGGTAGACCCGCGACGCGCGGGACTTGCCCATCCTGCGGAACCAAGGTGTTTCGGATTGGGAAAGGCTAGTCGCTTAGTATGCTCTGGCTCGGGGTCAGAGACGACCTGTCAACCTTCTCAATCAACAGTGAGGGGTTGTCGTCCAAGATCTGTCGGTATCACTGGCAGTCCAATCCAGCTTGACGAAGGATGGCTCCAGCCGAAGTCGGGGGCAATAAGTCGGCTTCGTTGTGGGCATCAGAATTGACCAGGAGTCCGGCTCCCGCTCCAGCGCCAGTTAGGACAAGATGAGCGTTGGCTACGGAGTGGCTTTTTCGGGCACTGAGTTCAATAAAGACGTTGTTTTGGGCGGCCAAGGCGGCTTCGGCGGGTGTTCTTAGACCTGTATGAGCCAGGATATCAACGTAGCGAGATCGGACAGCGCCGAGATTAGTGGCTTTCTCTACGGGTTCTGCCAGGCGTTTCTCCGTGGACTACTACGAGCCGAGCTCGCATTGCTCTGGCTTTCTTAGCAAGCTCAGAGACAGCCCGCGGGGGAACATGAGTAAGCTCCACTCCGGGGATGGTAACGATGTTCCAGTAGGTTCTGGCCAAAGCGCAATCGTCGCTGCTTTCCTTGTTTAGCCTATCAAGGGAACCGATGGCTATATGGTCAGTAATGGCAATAGCGGAATAACCATTGACAAAACACGACGTATTAGTTCGATTGGTGATAAGACACCATCGCTGTGGAAAGTATGGGTGTGAAAGTCACAAAGCACCTCCCCAAAATACCACAAGAGCTTTGCTTTAGACAAGAGCGATGACAATATGACCGAGAGGCAACAAGATGGGAGAGACAATGTTGAATAGAATCATAGTCCCCTTGGATGGTTCTGCGGTGGCTGAAAGTGTGCTTCCCTATCTTAGGGATTTGGCTCCAAGATTTGGTTCCCACGTGGAGGTCCTCGGCGCAGGCATGGGAAGAAAGGAGCGCCGCGTAAACCAACTTCTCGCAGACTACACAGGCAGGGTCGCAGCCAGTCTGCGCGGCGACAATATCGAAGCCGAATCCGTCCTCGTTTACGGTACCGCCGCAGACAGAATCCTTGATTACTCCGCAGAAAACGACATTGATTTGATCGTCATGGCTACCCATGGCCGAAGCGGTCTTACCCGCTGGTGGATGGGAAGCGTAGCTGAGAAGGTAATAAGTCAGTCTACAACGCCTGTGTTGCTTGTCCCAAGCAAACGCCCCAAAAAAACCGAGGCTGGGCTGAAGTTGGCCTTTTCCAAGGTGCTCGCCCCCTTGGACGGCTCTGATATTGGTCAAGCCGCTTTACCTCATGTGGAGACACTGGCCACAAGAACAGGAGCTTCGCTCAGCTTGCTCCAGGTCATTTCACCACCCGGGACAGTAGAAGCCAGTGTACTTGGCGGCTCTGATTGGCGGAAATTCGTTAAGGCCATGCATGATGCCGCCGACAATTATCTCGCCGGTATGGCCAAGAGACTGACTGAGAAAGGAATCAATGCAACATACGAAGTGCTTTCTGGTGACCCTGCCGATAGAATAGTTGAATATGCCGAGGACAAGGCAGTAGACCTAATCGCCATGTCAACTCACGGTCGAAGTGGCCTCGCCCGATGGGTATTAGGCAGTGTAACCGATAAGGTGGTGCACGGGGCCCGCATCCCCATGTGGTTGATCAGGTCACCACGGATGATCATCCCCACACTCAAGGACTAGAACGCCGATTCACGAAGATTGAGCGTGCGGCAGAAGGAGAAGAGAAAATCATGGGCAAGATAAACGTAGCCATTGTAGGTGTTGGCAATTGCGCCTCTTCGCTTGTTCAGGGCGTCCATTACTACGGAAAGGCCAAAGACGGCGAATTTGTGCCCGGGCTAATGCACATCAACCTGGGAGACTATCACATAAGTGATATCAACTTCGTTGCTGCCTTCGACGTCGATAAGAGCAAAGTGGGTAAAGACCTAGCCCAGGCTATCTTTGCTAAACCTAACAATACCTTCAGGTTCTGTGACGTGCCCAGCACGGGTGTCAAGGTTGCCCGAGGGATGACCCACGATGGATTGGGTAAGTATCTATCTCAAATCATTACCAAATCACCCGGGCCAACAGCCAACATCACTGGCATTCTCAAGGAAACGAAAACGGACGTGGTGATCAATTTCTTGCCCGTGGGGAGCGAGGAGGCAACCAAGTGGTACATAGAACAGGTACTGGCCGCTGGCTGCGGCTTCATCAACTGCATACCGGTATTTATTGCTCGCGAGCCATATTGGTATAAACGTTTTGCCGAAGCGGGATTGCCAATTGTCGGCGACGATATCAAATCGCAGGTTGGGGCTACCATCGCCCACCGCGTATTGGCCAGGCTTTTCCGCGACCGGGGAGTCAGGTTGGAGAGGACTTACCAGCTCAACTTTGGCGGCAACACTGACTTCTATAACATGCTGGAGAGGGAGAGGCTGGAGTCGAAAAAAATTTCGAAAACAAATGCCGTAACATCTCAGCTAGACTATGAACTCGATCCGGACGACATTCACGTTGGCCCCAGCGACTATGTGCCCTGGCTAGCTGACCGCAAGTTCTGCCACATAAGAATGGAAGGGCGCACCTTCGGCGACGTGCCCTTAAATCTGGAGCTCAAGCTGGAGGTATGGGATAGCCCCAACTCGGCCGGGGTAGTTATCGATGCCATAAGGTGCTGCAAGCTGGCCTTGGACAGGGGGCTAGCTGGAACAATTGTGGGCGCCAGTGCCTACTTCATGAAATCTCCACCTATTCAGTATTCGGACGATGAAGCCCGAACGCGGGTGAGACAGTTTATTGTCGGGCGGGAGCAGCAAGGCCCGATTTGCCTGCCCGAGGCGCCCAGCGGGAAACCAGAAGAAGGTCTGACAGAGGGCAAGAACTCAAAGGTTGGCCAAAGCAAGGCAATAGCGCAGTGAAGATCGGGCTAGTCTCCCCATACGACTATTCCTTTCCAGGCGGGGTCGTTAATCACATTTCCTATCTGGCCCATCATTTTGTCCAGGGTGGACATGAGGTCAAGGTCATAGCACCCTGCCTGACAAGGGAAACGCGATACTTCGACGAAGAGGTTGCCGCTGTAGGCAGGCCTCTCCCTGTTCCATTTGGGGGCTCAGTGGCCCGAGTTCCTTTGTCCCCGCGGCTACCAGCTCAAGTTGGGGAAATCCTGGCCAAAGAGAACTTCGACATCCTGCACCTTCACGAGCCTTTCACACCTATGGTCTCAATAAGCGCGCTGCTCAAATCGAACTGCGTTAATGTGGGTACTTTTCACGCCTACTACAACAAATCCAGGGTCTACTGGGTAGGCAGGCCCATCTTCAGGAGGTGGATACCGAGGTTACACGGTAGAATCGCTGTTTCCCAAGCGGCGTTTGAGTACGTCAGCCGCCATCTACCAGGGGATTACCGCATTATCCCTAACGGTATTGATACCGAGCAATTTAGGCCGGACGGCCCTCGCCGGGAGGAACTCGCCGACGGCAAGCTGAACGTGCTTTTCGTCGGTCGCCTGGAAAAGCGCAAAGGCGTGGAATACCTGCTCAATGCCTGCGCCGAGGTCCAGAAGGCTTTCCCCAACTTCCGGCTGATCGCAGTTGGTCCTGGCACCAGGTTGCGTCACGGGTATGAAGAACTGGTCAGAGATTTGCGCCTGAGAGACGTGGTCTTCACCGATTTCGTTCCCAACGGTGAGCTACCCAAATACTATCGCAGCGCCGACATTTTCTGTGCCCCGGCCACCGGTGGAGAGAGCTTCGGCATAGTGCTCCTCGAGGCTATGGCATGCGGTAAGCCGGTAGTTGCCACTGACATCGGAGGCTATGCCGGCGTGGTAGATGAGGGTGAGGACGGGTTGCTGGTACCACCTCGCGATGAGGAATCCCTGGCGCGGGCCTTGCTTTCCCTTCTGGACAACAAATCCTTACGGCAGCAGATGGGAGCCAAAGGAAGAGTCAAAGCGGAGAAGTATAGCTGGGCGAATGTTGCCCAGCAAGTGATGGATTACTATGCCAGCTTGCTCAGCTAGATATGTGCAGGAATAGTCTGTGATAAACCTCGCCAAGTCCCGAGAAAGCGCTGCTCGGTGGGCTGCCGAGCCCGTAGCGGCAATTCTGGGGAAAACCCGGTTGAAGCCTAATACTGTGACCTGGCTTGGATTGGGAATCAGCATAGTTGCAGCCGGGACTATTGCCGCCGATTATCTCATCGTCAGCGGGGTTCTGGTGCTTATCGCGGGGTTATTCGACGTTTTTGACGGAGCGCTAGCTCGCACCACCAACCAAACCAGTCGCTTCGGCGCGCTGTTGGATTCAACTTTCGACCGGATCTCCGAAGCAGTGCTGTTTCTGGGGCTTCTAGCCTTGTATGTCATAAACTTCAGCCCGACAGGATTCGTATTCGCCCCCGAGACCGAACGCGCCGTTGCAATTGTACTCATTTTCCTGGCCCTGGTTGGCTCCTTTCTCACCAGCTATACACGAGCCAGGGCTGAAGGGCTTGGAATAGAGTGCCGTCTTGGTTTGTTTACCAGATTCGAGAGAGTTATAATATTAGCGTTGGGACTGCTGTTCAAGCAGATCCTGATAGCGTTGCTGATTCTGGTGGTGCTTGCTTTCATTACCGTAGGGCAACGATTGCTTCACGTCAGACAGCAGGCAAGAGGTTAAGAGAACAAGAAACGAGGGGGGCAAAGGTATGAGCGACAAGACTTTTGAATGGAGCCTGACTTCACTCACCATCCTTGCCATACTGTGGATGGTGCTCGGAAGTATCTTTCTGGTGCCGGGTATCGGCTGGGTAATAACTACTGGTCTGTTCGTATGGATTGTTGGCGGCGGGGCTCTGCTCTACTTCTGGGGAAAGGACTACATGTCCCGAGCGTAAGCTTGAGACCTCACCCATATACAAGGCTATTCTCTTTGATTCCATACTAGCCTATTGCGAAAAACATGTCAGTTGTAGCGGTTATTGGCGCCCAGTGGGGAGACGAGGGCAAGGGGAAAATAGTCGACCTCCTGGCAGAGACGGCGAAGGCAGTAGTACGTTTCTCTGGAGGTGACAATGCCGGCCATACAATAGTCAATCCGCAGGGAGAGTTCAAGCTCCATCTTGTTCCGTCGGGCATTTTCCGCCCAGGAGTAGTCTGCATAATCGGCAACGGTGTAGTGATTAACCCGGCAGTGCTCCTGGAAGAGCTTGACGACCTTCAGAAGCATGGCGTCGATGTCAGTCATCTTCTCATCAGTGATCGGGCCCACCTAATAATGCCCTACCATGTCCTTCTCGACAGGTTAGAAGAGGAAAGACGCGGGACAGGAGCTTTAGGGACGACGGGCAAGGGAATAGGCCCTGCTTTTGCTGATAAGGCAGCTCGCCTCGGGATCCGCACCAGCGACCTGCTGAACAAGCAGCAGTTCCGCTCCCGGCTAAGGTCCGTCCTTGAATTCAAGAACGCCATTCTGACCAGGGTATACGACACCAAGCCACTATCACTCGATGACATCTGTGAGCAGTATTACCTTTATGAGGAACGAATAGCTTCCTTCATTCAAGATACTGGCTCCGTTCTTCAGGAGATGATATCCCGAAAGGAGGAAGTGTTGTTGGAAGGCGCTCAGGGGACCATGCTTGACCCTGACTTCGGCACCTATCCTTATGTAACATCATCTTCACCCCTAGCTGCAGGAAGCTCCATCGGCTCGGGGATAAGCCTGAAACAGATCGACCACGTTGTCGGGGTTTTCAAAGCCTATACCACACGGGTAGGCGGTGGGCCCATGCCTACTGAGCTGAAGGACGAAACCGGTGACCTCATCAGGGAGCAGGCTCACGAGTACGGGGCGACCACAGGCAGGCCCCGGCGCTGCGGCTGGTTCGATGCTGTAGCCGGGCGCTTCAGCGCGCGGGTCAACGGCTTCAACAGCCTGGCCTTAACCCGGCTCGACGTTCTAGACACATTCGCCTCAATCAAGATATGCGTCGGCTATGAACTGGACGGTGAGAACCTGGCCCATTTCCCAAGCGACCTAGCAATCCTGGACAGATGTCAGCCGGTCTATGAGGAAATGACCGGCTGGCGAACACCAACAAGCGCTATCCGCGACCGCAAACAACTACCCTCGCAAGCTCTCCGCTACGTAGCTCGGCTGGAAGAGCTTCTCTCCTGCTCTGTTAGCATCATCTCCGTCGGCGCTAGGCGAGAGCAGGCGATAATGGCCAGGCAGGTCATCTGAGAAGTCCCAGCGCACCCAACGATTCCAGTAGATTGTGTCTTGGCACGATGATACCGGATGCCAGAAGCGTCCAACGCAAGCCAAGACGGAATGACAGAAACCGCAGGCAGGCTGCTAGAAGAAGCTCAGACTCAAGCCTCTATTGGCAGGTCAATCTTGTAGTTTTTCAAAGTCTGCTCAATAACCGCTTTTGATTTCTCGTCAGCCTCGGTGAGCGGTAAACGGGGCTTGCCCACCGAGAAGCCCAGGCAATTCAAGGCATGCTTGACCGGGATCGGGTTGGACACGACAAACAGGGCGTTTATCAGGGGCAACAGCTCACGGTGGAGTGTTGCAGCCTCTCCGGTCTTGCCAGCCAGGAACTCCGCTATCATTTGCTTGATCTGAAGGCCGACCAGGTGAGAGGCAACGCTGATGACGCCATAGCCACCCAGACCCAATATGGGTAAGGTATCACTATCGTTACCGCTGTAGACCAGGAAACCATCTCTAGCCCCTTGTATGATCTTGGCGATCTGGTCAAGATTGGCGCTAGCCTCCTTTACCCCGGCGATATTGTCAACCTGACTGAGCCTGACAGTCGTTTCGGCAGTCAGGTTGGTGACAGTGCGTGATGGCACGTTGTAGACGATACAAGGCAAGCTAGTACCGTGAGCGATTGTCTTGAAGTGCTGGAACAGGCCCTCTTGAGTAGGCCGATTGTAGTAAGGAACGACCAAAAGGCAGCCGTCAACCCCTACCTTCTCAGCCTCCCTGGTGAGCTCCAGGCTGTCTGCGGTATTGTAGTTGCCGGTACCAGCTATGACCGTGCCCCGGTCGCCAACCACCGAGCTAACCTCGGCAAAGAGGCACAACTTTTCCTCCCGGCTAAGAGTGGGGCACTCGCCAGTAGTACCCGAGACCACAAGCCCATCGCTACCTGAATCAAGCAGAGCGCCAGCCAGCCTTTTAGCCTGCGAGTAGTCTACTTTCCCGTCGGCACCAAAGGGGGTAACCATTGCTGTTAGTAAGCGGCCGAATTCCTTCATCACCTACCTCCCTGCGAGCGGACTAGCTCTGAGGTTTAACCCAACCCCGCCTTGCGGCTTCCTCAGCGATCTGCACCGCGTTGAGGGCGGCGCCTTTCCGCAGGTTGTCAGCTACCACCCACATAACGAGGCTCTTGGCGTCAGAAGCATCAGTGCGGATGCGCCCTACAAAAACGTCATCTGAGCCGGCAGACAACCACGGTTGAGGATAAAGGCTGACACTGGGATCATCAAGCACCCTGACACCAGGGGCCGTGGACAATATTCGTCTGGCGTCCTCGGGAGTCATGGGCTGAGCAAATTCCACGTTTATTGCCGCGCTATGTCCCACAAAAACGGGCACTCTAACGCAGGTTGCGGAGACAGCTATGTCTGGGGCGTGCATAATCTTGCGGGTTTCGTCCACCATCTTCCATTCTTCCCTTGAATAGCCGTTATCCAGAAACACATCGATTTCCGGCAGCAAATTGAAAGCGATCTGGTGGGGATAAACATGGGGGACGATATTCTGACCCTCTAAAGCTAGCTTGGCTTGAGTAGTCAATTCCTCCATGGCCGCTGCCCCGGTACCCGATACCGCCTGATAGGTGGAGATGATAATCCGCTTGATAGGGTTGACCTTATGTAGCGGATACAGAGCCACTACCATTTGAATGGTGGAACAGTTTGGGTTGGCAATGATTCCCTGATGTTGCCTTACGTCCCCGGGGTTTACCTCTGGCACCACCAAGGGGACATCTGGTTCCATCCTAAAAGCAGCGCTATTGTCGACAACCAGGGCTCCAGACCTGGCCGCTACAGGTGAGAAATGGCGACTGATGTCCGAACCAGCCGAGAAAAGAGCAATATCAACATTCTGGAAGGACTCAGGGCCAGTTTCCTTGACAGCAATCTCCTGGTGACCTACATAGACCCTCTTGCCTGCTGAGCGGTCGGAAGCATAGAGGCGAATTGAGGCCATGGGGAACTGTCGCTGCTGCAGCACCTTGATGAACTCCTGGCCGACCAGTCCGGTAGCGCCAACAATAGCCACATTAAGCGCCTTCATCTCCCCCTCCGAAGTTCAGAAGAGCGTCCAATCCGGAGACGAGTCCCTGGCGCTTCACCACTTCTTTTATGGCTAGAAGGACACCTGGCATATAGCACTCCCGACTTACCGTATCATGGCGCAGCCTCAGCGTTTGCCCCGGGGCACCGAAGATAACCTCCTGGCTGGCCACAAGACCAGGTAATCTTACGCTATGAAGGGCCACACCGTCAATCTGTCCGCCTCGGCTACCGCTGAGGTTTTCTTTTTTGGTCAGCGGATAAACAAAAGGTTTGCCTCGTGACTCGAGCATGGCTTTAGCAGTAGCCAGCGCGGTCCCTGATGGGGCGTCGGCCTTCTCATGATAATGCAATTCAATTACCTCAGCGTGATCAAAGAACCTGGCTGCGGTCTGGGCCAAACGAAGGAGGACTGCAGCCCCCAAGGCGAAGTTGGGGGCTGCTACTGCGCCCACCCCATTAGCTCTAGACAACTGGTCGATTTCCCTGAGATTGTCATCTGACAGCCCGGAAGTACCTATAACCAGATTGACGCTCTGCTTAGTGGCAATGCGGGCTGCTGACATAGAGGCCTCAGCAATTGTGAAATCCACCAGCACTTGAGGATGACAGTCCTGGAGAAGCGAATTCAAATCGGCAGAGAGGGGCACCTCCCCAGAAGCATCGGGCAAAGGCAGGTGTTCCTGATTCGCCTGAATATCCACGGCGCCAACCATCTCCAGGGCGGGGTCTTGGCACAGGGCAGAGATGACTTCCCTCCCCATCTTCCCCAAGGCTCCATGGACTACAACGGTTATTGGCTTCATCCCCTCTTCCTCAAAACCTGATAGAGGCAAAGACCCTTTAACACTCATCTGTTGCCGTGATGAGGACGTCGCATATCTCTGCTATTGCGTTGACCAGCAGGAGGGCGGGGCCTCGGTTTGTCGTAGGGATGGCGGGGGGCCGAAGTAGAATCAATAACCCTGGCCCCTCGAACTTGGGACAAGTCTGCAAAAACCGCTCGGCGTGATAGATTCACTCTGCCAAGATGGTCAATATCAGTGACTTTAACCGTTATCTCGTCGCCCACCTTGACAACGTCTTCAACTCTGGCCACATGGTGATCGGCCAACTCGCTAACGTGGACCAGGCCTTCCTTGCCCGGCAGAACCTCCACAAAAGCGCCGAAGTTCATCAGGCGAGTTACCTTTCCTGTGTAGATACCGCCAACCTCTACCTCTCGGGTCAGGTCCTCTATGATTCCAATAGCTTTCTGAGCGGCCTCCTCGCTGGGTGAGCCGATAATCACCGTTCCGTCGTTCTGAACATCTATGGTCGCCTTGCTCTCTTCAACTATGGACCGAATAGTCTTACCTCCAGGGCCGATTACAGTACCGATCTTGCTGGGGTCGATACTTATCCTATACATCCTCGGAGCATATGGGCTGACCTCAGGGCGGCTGGAACTGATAGTCCGCGTCAACTCGTCCAGTATTACCCGATGGGCCTCACGAGATTGTCTTATGGCCTGCGCCAGGATCTCATAGCTTATCCCGTGCAGCTTGATGTCCAGTTGAATAGCCGTAATCCCCTCGCCGGTGCCAGCAACCTTGAAGTCCATATCACCGTAATGGTCCTCCATACCCTCGATATCGGTAAGGATAACGTAGTCACCATCCTCCCCGGTGACCAGTCCCATAGCTATTCCAACCGCCGGAGCCTTGATGGGTACGCCCGCATCCATCAGAGACAGACTTGAGCTGCAGACGCTGGCCATGGAAGTGCTACCGTTGGAACTGAGGACTTCCGAAACCAGGCGTATGGTGTATGAAAACTCCGCTTCGCCGGGTACTAGCGGGGCAAGAGCTTTCGCTGCCAGGGCGCCATGGCCAATTTCTCTCCGTCCCGGCGAACCCAGGCGCTTTACTTCTCCCGTGGAGAAGGGCGGGAAGTTGTAGTGGTGCATGAAGCGTTTAGTCTCTTCCAGACCCAGGCCATCAATTAGTTGCTCTTGCCGCAGAGAACCCAGCGTAGTTATGGTCAGCACCTGGGTTTGCCCCCTGGTAAACAGCCCCGACCCGTGGGTGCGAGGTAAGAGACCAACCTCGCTGCTGATGGTACGGATGTCCGTGGTCGGGCGACCGTCGAGGTGCAGCTTCCTGTCCAGCACGCTTCTCCTGGCCGCCCTCCTGAGCCGCTCATCAACAGCCGCAATGATATCGGCCTCGGGGAAGGTCTCGTGCAGCTTTTCAGTGGCCTCCTCTTCAACCAGCGCTACTGCTTTCTCACGCTCGGCTCGATCCGTCTGGCTAACAGCTCGGGCCAGTTCATCGTCAAAGGCCGATGACACAGCACCCAGCAGTTCGGGATTGACTTCTGCACTCTCGACCTCCAACTTGGGCTGGCCACATGCGCGCTGCAAGTCCTCCTGGACCTTTATTATTTCCTGGTTCGCCTCGTGTCCAAGCTTGATGGCCTCCATTACTATCTCCTCAGAGACTTCCTTGGCCCCCGCCTCCAGCATCACCACGGCTTCCCTGGTGCTGGCCACAACGAGGTCGAGCAGGCTGTCGTTCATCTGCGGCAATGTCGGGTTCAACACGAGCCTGCCGTCGAGGTAACCGATTCGCACCGCCCCCACCGGACCATCAAACGGGATGGCGGAAATGGTTAAGGCCGCCGAAGCACCGATAAGCGCCAGAACATCGGGCTCATTTTCCTGGTCGGTGGAAAGGACAGTAGCTACTACCTGGATATCATTGTGCAGGCTCTTGTCAAGAAGCGGGCGTATAGAACGGTCGGCCAGCCGGCAGGTCAAGGTCGCCTGTTCGCTGGGACGTCCCTCCCGCCTGATGAAGCTGCCGGGGATCTTGCCCACAGCATAGTGCCTTTCCTCATAGTCCACCGTCAGGCGGATGAAATCAACCCCTTCGCGGGGCTCGTCGCTGATGCAAGCAGTGACCAGGACCACGCTATCGCCATAGCGAACGGTGACAGCACTATCGGCTTGCTGGGCCAACTTGCCCGTCTCGATGGTCAGTAGCTTGTCCCCAACTGTGCATGCGCCAGAGTGGGGCATAGTAGTCAGTCCTCCCATCTTACTTCCGCAAGCCTAGTCTGCCGATAAGAGTGCGATAGCGTTTGACGTCCCTCTCACTGACGTAGGCGAGTAAGCGCCTTCGCTGCCCTATTAGCTTGAGGAGCCCACGGCGAGAGTGGTGGTCATGAGGGTGAGCCTTGAAATGCTCAGCCAGCTGGCTTATCCTGCCGGTAAGCAGCGCTATCTGCACCTCAGCGGAGCCGGTATCGTGCTCGTGAACCCTGAAATCAGAAATCACGGCTCCTTTCTTTTCTTTGTCCAAATCTACACTCCTTATGGTCCGTCTATAAGCCAAGATTATAACACACGCCTGAAATCATTGCACAGACTCCTCGTTGGCACGGAAGGGAATGTAAGATGCAAAAGCTAAAATGGAAAAAGGGACCAGGCGACCACGGCAAACGCAAAAGATCACCTTTACATTT
>CAZTRR010000012.1:0-14293 GCA_964616785.1 uncultured Dehalococcoidales bacterium | reverse complement strand
AATGGAAAAAGGGACCAGGCGACCACGGCAAACGCAAAAGATCACCTTTACATTTTCACTTGTCATTTTGATTCTTGGTTTTTGGCTTTTGATTTAGGTGTCGTGGGAGTCACCTGCCCACAGAGATTTGGGCGTGAGATACAACAAATTCAAATGCCCGAAGCCCCAAATTCAAAACAGCGTTTACGTGAGGGCACGGGTTTGCACACAGTTCTCCCTCCCCTGGCGGGAGGGAGTCAGAGGGAGGGGGAGATTTCCTATCACCCTCACCCTCACCCTATCCCTCTCCCGTCAAGGGAGAGGGGACTGGAGAAAACAGCTCTTACCCTGACCCCTTGATCTTACTTAGGGCAGGCTCCGGTCCTTGTCCCATCGAGGGAGGGAGAGGAGGCTAAAATCATTGTACAGGCTCTTCAGGAATCGGCGCACATGGAGTATAATAGGAACCGCATGACTTCTCAGGTTTTCTACCGCAAGTGGCGCCCCCAGAGCTTGTCTGAAGTAGTAGGACAAGAGCATGTCACCCAGACATTGCGCCATGCCGTGGACAGCGGGCGGGTGGCTCACGCCTACCTGTTCTGCGGCCCGCGAGGCACCGGGAAGACAAGCACCGGACGCATCCTGGCCAAGGCAGTGAACTGCCTTGACCCTGCACAGGGCGAACCGTGCAATAACTGTGACGTGTGCCAGGCAATTAACGAAGGCCGTGCCCTGGACGTGATAGAGATAGACGCCGCCAGCAACAGGGGCATCGATGAAATCCGCGACCTGAGGGAGAAAGTCAACTATTCCCCGAATATCGCTCGCTACAAGGTATACATCATAGACGAAGTCCATATGATAACCAAGGAGGCTTCCAACGCCTTTCTCAAGACGCTGGAAGAGCCACCTCCCCATGCCATCTTTGTCCTGGCAACAACGGAGCCACACAGGGTCCTGCCAACCATCCTGTCCCGCTGCCAGCGCTTCGATTTTCACCGGCTTTCCCAGTCAGCGGTGATTTCCAAGCTCAACCTGGTCTGTGATAAAGAAGACATCCACATTGAGCCTGAAGCACTGAGGCTTATTGCCAAGGTGACTACCGGCAGCCTTCGCGATGCCGAGAATCTACTGGAACAGCTAGTTGCGTACTACGGGCATGCGATTGAGCTTCACCAGGTGCAAGCAATGCTGGGCATCAGTGGCGACATGCGTATCAGAGAGCTAGCCAAACATGTCGTCGATAGGGACATCTCGGCCGGGCTAAAAACCATCAACAGCGTGGGTAGCGACGGGCTTGACCTTCGCCAGTTCAACCGGGAACTGGTGGATTACCTCCGAGACCTGCTTCTGGTCAAGTCGGGTTCTGAAGCGGTGGTAGATGTTACCAGCGACGACTTGAACGAGATAAAGGGTTTGGCAGCTCAGACATCCCTCGACTACCTGGTCACAGCAGTCAAGCTGTTTGGCGGGGTAGACCTTCGCTCAGGCAACTATTCGCCACTACCCCTGGAACTGGCCCTGGTGGAGTGCGTGCTGTCTGCCAGCGAGGAGAAGCAACTGGCTCGTCCCGCCCCAACCGAGCCCGAGGCGCCAGTTGAAGTAGCCAGTCCCCCCACCCGGTCAGCCATGCCCTCGCCAGAACCTCAGACTCCAGCACCAGCCGAGACCGCTGAAACGCCTGGCACCGAATCTACCGGGGATATCGGCTACATTCGCAGTCGATGGAAGGAGTTTGTTAACTCCATGCGCGGTGAAGGCTCCAGGGGTAATCTGGACGCCGTTTTGCGGAGCGCCTGTGAACCTCTAACCATTGAAGACGGCACTCTAACGGTAGGTTTCTATCACGAGTTCCACAAAACGTACATCGAAGACCCCAAGTACAAGCACCTCGTGGAAAGGAAACTGCAAGAGGTGTTCGGGCAACCGTATAAGCTGCGCTGCACTACTATCGAACGCAGAAAGGAGACGAAAACGAGGGTTGAAGCGGATAGCCCTTTGGTGAAGGCTGCCCTGGACATGGGAGCCGAGATCATTGAAGACAAGCCCGAGACGGAGGAGATATGAACAAGTTCGTCTTTCGCCAGGCGCAAGAACTGCAGACGAAGCTAGCCAAGGCGCAGGAGCAGCTGGGTGAGATGACCACCGAAGTGAGCTCAGGAGGCGGAGCCATCAAGATAGTCATCGACGGCCAGCAAAGAGTGCGCTCGGTCAGCATATCGCCGGAGGTAGTCAACGCCGAGGACGCTGAGCTTCTGGAAGACCTGGTCATGACAGCGGTGAACGAAGCCGTTCAGAAGTCCCAGGAGCTTGCCGCCAGCCATCTGAGCGGCCTGACCGGCGGGCTCAAAATCCCAGGACTGTTCTAGGAGGGTTCTTTGGTCGATTTGGCTGTCATTCTTAGCCCTTCTTTCCGTGCCAGTCATCCGCCTACGGGTGACGGTCGCGCAAAGGAAGCTATTTTGGGAGGCTGAACCTTTGAGCACCGACTTCATACCCATCGCTGAGCCGATAGCCAGGCTCATTCAGGAGCTCAACGAGCTACCCGGTATCGGGCCCAAGAGCGCCCAACGGCTAACCTACCACCTGCTGCGGGCGCCCGCGGAGAAAGCCGAGGCACTGGCTGAGGCTATCAAGGCGGTGAAGGAAAAGGTCAGTCTATGTTCCATTTGCCTCAATATCACCGACTCGGAACCCTGTGCCATCTGCCGCAACGAAGAGCGCGACCACAGCACAATCTGTGTAGTTGAAGAGCCCATAGATATCCTCCCACTGGAACGCACCAGGAAATACAAGGGGCTGTACCACGTGCTGCACGGTGTGATTGCTCCGGCTGACGGGATAGGGCCCGAGGAACTGAAAATCAAGGAGCTTCTCTCCCGCCTCAACGCTGGCTCGGTGACCGAGGTAATACTGGCAACCAATCCCAACCTGGAGGGAGAAGCCACCGCTATGTATCTTCAGCGCCTGATTGCCCCCCTGGGCATTCGGCTCACCCGCCTGGCTCGTGGTCTACCCTACGGCGGTGACCTGGAGTACGCCGATGACGTTACCCTTAGCCGGGCCCTGGAAGGAAGACAGGACATGTGACCGCGTATAACAGGCCATGACAGCACCCCGGGTATACCAAACAGAAGCCATTATCATCAAGCGCACCAAGCTGGGCGAAGCCGATAGAATCCTGACTCTCTACACGCCCGACCTGGGCAAACTGAAGGCGGTAGCCAAGGGAACACGGCGTCCCAACAGCAAGCTGGGCGGCCACGTGGAGCTTCTTACTCATAGCTTGCTGATGCTGGCCCGAGGCCGCAACCTCGATATCATTACTCAAGCCCAGACCATTAGCAACTTCCTGCCGCTGAAGGACAACCTGGACCGCATCTCCTGCGGCCTCTACGTCTCGGAGCTGGTTGACTCCTTCACCGCTGAACATATTGAGAACCGTCGCCTCTTTGACTTATTGCTCAGCACGCTGCACCAGTTGTCCCGGGCTGACAACGGTGCGCCCGTCCTGCGCTATTTTGAACTCCACCTCCTCGACTACCTCGGCTACCGCCCCCAGCTACACCACTGCGCTGGTTGTGGTTCACCTCTCCAGCCGGTGACCAATTGCTTCAGCTCCAGCCAAGGGGGCGCACTCTGCCACGACTGCGGCTACCATGAGCCGGTGTCCCGCTCTCTGTCCCTCAACGCCTTGAAAGTCCTGCGCTTGTGGCAGAACAGCGACTACGCCACCGCCAGCCGCGTTAGAATAAGCCCGGAGCTGTCCTCAGAGATGGAACAGGTAATGCGGGAATATATCAAGTACCTTCTGGAAAGGCAGCTCAAGTCCACGGCCTGGCTGGACAGACTGAAGCAGGAAAGCCAAAGAAAATAAAAGGTTAAAAGCAAAAAAACCAAGTGACAAGTGGAAGTGGAAAGATTACTTTTGCATTTCCTGCGCCAGTCACCCGCCTACGGGTGACTGGTACAGAAGCTGTCATTTTCATTCTTGGGTTTCAACTTTTGACTTCTGATACAATAGGTGCTGGCAGGGGTCGCCTGCCGAGCCAAGGAGGCACAATCGATGCGGAAGCCCACGAAGTCGCTGGTGCTCCAGTTCCTGGTGTTTCTCGCCTTTTCCCTATTCTTCTCCGTCCTGCCCGTCCTGCTGGGGGTACTGGGAGACAGGTCAAGCTACGGGCTGGCGGTTTTCAACGCGTGGTACGGCCTGCTACCCCCCGTGGCTTTGCTGCTCCTGGCCTACCTGCTCTACCGCAGGGAGGCCAACTGGTTGACTTTTCTGGGCAGGGCCTGGATGGGCATGGGCACGTGGTTCTTGCTACAGCTCGTCCTTGAGTCGTTGACCATGGTCTCACCCCTGCTGGCGCTGCTGTCTTTGCCGGCGAAGTTTGCCGGAGGAGTCGTGGTGAGGCACCCGGTGGGCTATGTGGCCTTCTTCTCGGGTTGGGGACTGGTAGCCGGTATCGTCGTTTTCCTCCTGGGTGGGCTGGCGCTGTACATTGCCGGCAAACGCCTCGGAAACAGGATGCCGGGACGCACAGCAGGCGGCTACAGCAGGCCGACCTTTGTGGTTTCATCTGTGCTGCTGGCGGTTTGCCTGCTCCTAACGCCCCTGTCAGTTTGCGCTGTTTCCAGGCCTGCGGCGCGTGATTTCGCTGAAGGCGCGGCCGTACCGGCTGAAGCCGAGATATACGGCTATATTGAGGATGTTTATGGCTTTGGGCCCCGCCGCCCCGGTTCCGCGGCGTATCACGACTCCGCTGCCCATGTGAAGGCGCAGCTGGAGGAGTTCGGCCTAGATGTGAATGTGGAGAAGACAAGCTTCGACTACTGGGAGGAGAAGGAGTGGAGGCTGGTGCTGGAACCCGCCGGAGAGAAGCCGACGGAGGTAGAGTGCTACTTCTGGCCCTACAGCGGCCAGACCCCACCGGAAGGTATCACCGCCGAGATGGTCTACCTGGGCGAAGGGTCGGAGGAAGAGGTGGCAGCGGCTGAGGTCGAGGGGAAGGTGGTGCTGGTGTCTCTACCGCCCATGTACGTGGGGTGGAACCTGCTGAAGCTGTTCTCCTTCATGGCCTACGACCCCGATGATACGGCAGCCGGCAACGACCAGCCTTACCCGATTGGCTGGCTTCTCCACCTGGAGGATATTTACCGCAACATCGAGCAGGCCGGAGCCGCCGGTACGGTTTATGTTCTGGAAGGCTACCCCGATATGGGGACATTCACGTATTACGCCCCTTACGACGGCCAGATCCGCTCGGTGCCCAGCCTCTACGTCCGCGAAGAAGACGGGAACATGATTCGAGAAAGGCTGCGAGAAGGCCCGCTGGAGGTGAACCTGACGTTGGAGGCATCCATCGCCAGGGATGGAGGGGAAGCAGTCAACATCTACGCCGTCCTTCCCGGCAAGAGCGACGCGAACTTCGTTGTCTCCTCCCATTTCGATTCCCCCTGGGCCAGCGGAGTGGAGGACAGCTCGGGGACGGGCATGGTGCTAGCGCTGGCCGGCTACTACGCCCGGGTTCCAGCGGAGGAGCGACAGCGGACGATGGTCTTCCTACTGACCGGCTCTCATTTCGTGGGCGAAGCGTCTAACGACGACTTCATGGAGCGCCACAGGTCGGGAATCCTGGCCGACACCCTATCGATTATCTGCATCGAGCACATCGCCGACAACTGGCCTTACAGCCAGTACGTAGACCCGAGGGGAGTGTTCTTCGAGGAGAACCCCGTGGTCATCAGCCTTTTCGCCGGGCTGGTGCCGCGATACCGCCTGTACCGCACCCTGCTGTTCCCGACGGTTACCCCTCTCGGCGTCCCCACCGATGCTGGTCCCTTCAGCCGCGCGGGTTTCCCGGTTGCCAGCAACATCAGCGGGCCGGTCTACCTTTTCGACGTTGCCGATACACTGGAGCGAGTAGCCCGCGACCAGCTGGAGCCCATGGCAAAGCTGTATATCGATTTCATTGACAACCTGAGCAGGTACCCTGGTTTCGTGCTGCGGTTCAACATTAATACGCTGGCCATATTGCTCACCGCCCTGCTGTTCAGCCCGCTGGTCACCGTTGGCTTTGCCACCTGCCCGAGAAGACGAAAAGACGAGACAAAGTACCTTAGAGCCTAGACGACAGGACTTGGCGCAGAACCAATGCCCCTCCCTCTGACTCCCTCCCGCCAGGGGAGGGAGAACTGTAAGGAAGGCCTGTCCTCACGCAAATCCTAAATACTAAACAATATCTTAAGCCCAGCCACCAAATGCTCCTGTTTTGAACTTCGGATTTCGGTCATTTGAGTCTGCTCCGAAAATAGACTGTCGTACCCTGGCCCGGGTAGATTGGAGCATCGGCTCCAATCATGCCTAGAGCGGATGCTCTAGGCTACCCCTACTTTCATAATTCGCTGGTGGGCATCTGCCCATGGGCGTTTCTTTAGGATTTCGATATTAGGATTTAGAATTTGCCAGGCGCCATGCATCTGCGGGCGAGGCTAAAGCCTCGCGCTACATCTTTGCCCCGCTTACGCCTGTTGTATCTCACGCATGCAGCGCGACCTCTTAAGGTCGCCCCGGCGGAGTTCGAGGCGAGGCTGAAGCCTCGCGCTACATGTTTGGCAGTGATATACTCTTCTTGGGGCATAGCACGATGGGCGGCGACGCAGGGCGGACAGTGGCGCTTCTGTTGGAAAGAACTTGGTGAAGGAGGAGTTCGTTATGGAGAAAAAGGTTCATGATGTGGATGGGATCATAAAAGGTGGCCCTTATTCGCATGTTGCCGAAGCCGGCGGGTTCGTCTTTGTGTCCGGCATGGTACCGGTAGACGTTGACAAGGACCTATGGGTGACTGGCAACGTGAAGGAGGCTACTGAGGTCGTGCTCAATAATGTGAGTAAGGCGTTAGAGTCCTCGGGCAGTGGTCTTGATAAGGTTGTCAAGGCAACTGTCTTCCTGCGGGATATGGCTGATTTCAACAGCATGAACGAAGTCTACGAGCAGCACTTCCCTGAGAAGCCTCCGGCACGTACGTGCGTAGCTGTAAAAGAGCTTCCCGTTGGTCTTCCTGTGGAGATAGAAGTCATCGCCGTGAAGTAGAAGTCATTCACGTTGTGGGAGGAGATATGGTAAGTCTGGAAGATATCAAGAGCGCCAGGGAGAGCATTGCTCCGCTTGTTCATCGAACGCCGCTGTTCTCCTCTGAAGCGCTGAGCAATCTGACGGGTATCCAGTGGGGTCTTCTATGAAAAAGCTAGCAGTGTAGACAGACGCGGACCGTGAACTGGAACCAGCACATACCGTATTCGAGGAGGTGAAAGATGGCCGAGACCAGCAGTTCGTCCGAGAGCGGTGCGCCAGCAGGTGAGGCAAAGCTGGACCGACCGATCACGTTGATAGGTGCCATTGCGCTGGTTGTCGGTGGCGTCATAGGAATGGGCATCTATGCCCTGATAGCCGGGGTCGGCGCTGAGGCTGGCTCCGCCCTGTGGCTGGCATTTACCCTGGCGATGGTTGTTTCCATAATAGGTGTGGCCCCTTTGATTCAGATTGCGAGCGCTCTTCCACGTGCCGGAGCCGGGTACCTATATACCAGCCGTTTGCTCAATCCCCTTGCCGGGACAATTGTGTCTTATTGGGCCATCCTCGGCGTGGCCTGCTCGACGTGCTTTGTTTCCCTGGGGCTGGCTGGATACATCGCGCCCTACTTCCCCTGGGACATACCGGTGAAGGTCCTGGCACTGATATTGCCCTGCTTGTTCTTCGTACTCTACCTGTTTCGCTTGAGACTGGCAACGTGGGTGCAGATATTGCTCGTAGTCCAGCTCATCATCGCTCTGCTGGTATACGCTGGCGCCGGTTCGTTTGAGCATGATATGCAGTTCAGGGTTTCTTTGCCGCAAGGGGTTGGCGGGCTCATTATGGCCGTCGTTCTCTGCTACAGTGCTTGCTTCGGCCTCCAGATAGTGGCTGAAATGGGCGAGGAAATGAAGAACGCCCGCCGGAATATCCCTCTGGCGCTGGTAATCGGTGGGGCCATCGTTCTCGTTATCTATATACTGGTTGGCATCGTTTTCATCAGCTCAGTAACCTACGATTATGAGGCAATTAAAGGCATGACTGCTCCTCTTGTGGATACGGGAGCGACCTTTCTGTCACCGTTCTGGGTAGTTTTTCTGAGCATAGGTGCTCTCAGCGCTGGGCTGACCTCGTTCAACGCGGCCGCCATAGCCATGCCACGCGAGTTCTTCGCGCAGGCGCGCGACGGCGTGGCACCTGCTTTCATGGCCAGGATAAACGAACGCACACGCTCGCCTGTGAACGCGGTTGGGATGTATTTCCTCTTCGCGGTACTTCTCCTCGCCCTGGGTCAGAGTATCGATTTCTATGCCGTGATGACGGCGGTTGGAATCCTGGTGCTGACCGCTGTGGCGGCGATAGCAGCGTGCCGGCTCCCTTCCAGGTTTCCCGATCACTACAAGAGCGCCTACTTCAAGATGTCGAAACCATGGCTTTTCACTATCGCGGGCATCGCGGCGATGTCGAGCCTGCTATTTGTGCTTCTGGTGCTAACCGAGGTACCGATGGTCGGCCTTGTCTACATTGGCTGGACGGTCGTGATTATTGTGTATTACTTCTTGCGCGTGCGCTGGCTCAGGAGCAAGGGTGTCGACTGGGAAGGAACGATCAAGCGCATCCCGGGCTTCGACGAAGAGCAAGGATGACCCGAAGTTGCGGGAATGTAAAATGTAAACGCCAAAATGGAAAAGCCGTCTTTGCATTTTGATCTGTCATCTTGGTTTTTGGCTTTTAACGTTCAATTTGCCTTAGGATTCAGTGCTTAGGATTTCAGCACCTCTGTCATTTTGGTTTTTGGCTTTTGATCTTTGATTTAGGCCGCCTGGCCGTCACCCGTAGGCGCCTGACTGGCACAGAAAGCCAGTTGGGCTCGCAGGCGGACTTGGCATGCCTGCTTCTCCGGTACCAAACTAGCATCAAGCCCTACATAACCACGGGTGAAGGATGCTTCTGAAACGGGTGTATTCGCACAACCAGCGAGAACAGGTACGGATAATTTGATTTCAGGTGCTCCACATAGGATACCCACTCGGCGGTCAGATGACGATACACCCGCTGGGTATCACCGGCGATGTGCTGTAGATCAGTGTCCGGGAGGTTCTTCGTTGATGGCCTTGCCTCGAGCTCTTCGGTAAGGTGGAAAGTCGCCCACAGCAAATCCGTGAAGCGCTCGTGCTCCAAGAGGTTAGGGTTCTCCAAAAGGGCCAGCAGGAAAGGCCGCTTCTGGATTAGAAAAACTCTCAGGCCTTCAAGGTCCAGGTTGAGGCAGTTCGGCTTGTCCTCGATGGCGCTGGCAAAAGCCTTTGCCTTCTTGAAATCGGCATGAGTCCAGCTCTGGTCAACGGCAAGGCGTTGTTTCATCTGCTCAGTTTGTTCAAAACCACTGAGAAGCTTCTGGAGCAACTGAGTTCCCACCTCACTGAAGAAGGCTCCAATCACCATGTTAAGCTTCTGTAGGATAGCTTGCTTCTCCCGACGAGCCAGTATGCGCTCGATTACTATGACCACCAGGAAGACCTCGATAGGCAGGAAGGCCAGGTCACCAACCATGTAAATGAAGATGTGGTGGACATCCCGAAAGATCCAGTAGTGGACGAAGTACACCAGGGCAGAGAGTGCTATGAAAATGATAGCCAGAACAGCGAATGTTGAGTAGCGTCGCATAGTCCTCCTCCGTCAATAGTGCACGCCTGCCGGCTTGCTCCAATAAACAACAGGTGTGCAGCTGTAAATCACTCGTAGCCTCCCTCGGCAGCGGACATCCACCACTCAATCCCCGACTCTCGTTCTGTGACCGGCGTCACGTCAGCCCCGAAGAGGTTACTCAAACACTGTGGCACAGTGGGTAGTGCGGCGAGGGCTTCTGTCCTCCGAGATCTAGATGCCAGGCAGACAGCCCGGAGCTCTCACCATCAAAACCGGTACGCAAGTGGCTCTGAACACCTTGTCGGCAACGCTGCCGTGAGCCCACCTGCTTAGGCCAGACCGTCCGTGGCTGGCGATAAGGACTAGGTCGGCGCCCTCCCGCTCGGCAAACGAGGTAATCTCCTCGGCCGGATTACCGAGAAGCACTTCCGTCCGGACTCTAATTCCCTTCTTTTGGAGCGGCTTCGCTATTCTGTCAAGATATCTCTGGGCCTGTCTCTGCATCTTGCCTATGGTCACCGGCACCTCGCCCCCGGGCTGGCCTGGTGGCGGCACCGGCCCCCCTGCCTCACTGAGCTCGGTTGCACGTGTGAAGCCGGCGATACGCTCGGTAACGCTGACCAAGACAACCTCCTCCGTCGCACAGCCGGATGCGAGCTCCTGTGCATGCGGCAGCACACACTCTGCCAGCCTCGAACCGTCCAGCGGAACCACAATCTTCTTATACACTACTCCTCCTCCTTCAGAAGGTCACTGAATACCTCGGCATGGTATACTTCATGGTCCCTCAGCCGAATAAGCAACTTCTTCAGGCCAGGGTCTGTAGCCTCTTTGACCGCGCGGTCATCTTCGGCGGCCACCTTTTTCTCAATTTCAGTGTCGGCACGGAGCATGTCGCTTGTCTTGGTTAACTGCTTAAACGCTGGTCGTCCCATAATGCATCGCGAAAAGTATACCAGTGTTGGTCCGGTGTCACCAGATCACATCCATATGACCAATTCCTAGCGACTTCTAGCGCCAAATGGCGGATTGCTTGGGCGGTATTGGTCTCCTCGCAACTGGGCGCGGAGTGAATCCGGGTCGGTAACAGGCGTGTTGCAGGTATAGTTTTCGCACACGTACACTGTAGGTTGATTGTTAAGCATCTGCTTATTCTCCAGCAACTTCAGCTCTGGGAAGACAGCAGGGTCACTGGGGTCATAAGCGGCGACCACCTTACTGGGCAGCCATATACTGTAGATAGTCTTCAGTAACCCTAACGTCGCCGAATCAATTCTGGGGCCAATGATGGCAATTTCTTTAGGAGCCGATAGGTAGAAGTCCAAGGCACAGAGCCAATTACCAGCGACCAGGGGATGCCTTTCCATGAGCTCTCGCATTGACCAAAGGGACTGTGCTGCCAGCTGTTCAAACCGCTTACTGCCTGTTAATTTGGCCAACTTAAGCAAGACGAAGTTAGCGGCCGATGAAGCAGATGGCAGCGAAAGGTCTAGTGGGCTTCTAGGACGGACAAACAAGTTCTGGTGCCTTTGGCTAGTGTCATATAGAGCTCTCGTATCCTCATCCCAGAACTGCTCAATCATGGCTCCTACCAGTTTGATGGCTTGCCTGAGCCACTCTCCTCCAAATGTAGCCTGATGCAGCAGCAAAAGCCCCTCAATAACAAACGCGTAGTCCTCGAGGTAGCCGTATATCCTGGCCCTCTCATCCTTATAGGCGTGCCTCAGATATCCTTCAACAGTCATTGAGTTCAGCAAAAATGAGCCGTTAGCTATAGCAGCATCCAAGTAATCCTGGCGGTTAAGGACACAAGCCGCTTCAGCTAGGCTAGCCAACATTAGCCCGTTCCACGAGGCTAGTGTTTTTTCATCGCGACTAGGCTTGACTCTCTCTGCCCGCTTCTTCAGTAGAGACGCCTTAGCCTGCTCAATGATGCTTGATGCTTCCTGTGTAGAGTCACACGCAACGTGCAGAATACTTCGCCCTTCAAAATTGCCCTCAGGTGTAACGCCAAAGTAATTGCTGACCACCCGACTGGGGCTATCGCCCAATACTTCGGCAATTTCCTGGGGAGTCCACAGGTAGTACTTCCCCTCAATACCCTCGCTATCGGCATCCTGAGTGCAGTAAAAGCCACCCAGCGAATTGGTCATTTCTCTCAGCACATAGTCCAGAGTCTCCTCAGCTATGGTCCGATACAACTGATTACCCGTGACTTGGTAGGCATGCACATACACCTGACTAAGCAGTGCGTTATCGTATAGCATTTTCTCAAAATGTGGAACAAGCCAACGGGCATCTGTGGCATACCGATGGAAACCGCCACCTATTTGGTCATAAATGCCTCCTCTCGCCATCTTCTCCAGAGTCAACTCCACCATCTCCAGAGCAGCTGTATGCTGCCTGCGGTGGAAGTACCTCAGAAGAAACTCTAGCGCCATCGGCTGGGGAAATTTTGGCGCCGTTCCAAACCCGCCGTTTTCCCTGTCGAAGCTTTGCTCGAGAGCTAAATAGGCGTGCTCAAGAATTGCTACTGCCAGTGGTTCAATAGCAGCACTGCTATCTGACTTTCTGGACATTGCCGCCGACAATTGCCTGGTGGTCTGCTCGATGTCGCCTCGGCGATTATGGTAGGCATCGGCGACGGCTCTGAGAACCCCGGGGAAGCTAGGCATACCATCCCTATCTTCAGGTGGGAAGTAAGTCCCGCCGAAGAAAGGCTTGCCATCTGGGGTCAAGAATACGGTGAGGGGCCAGCCGCCACCGCCGGTCAAAGCCTGCGCTGCTTCCATATAGATACTATCAAGGTCGGGGCGTTCTTCTCTATCCACCTTGATGTTGATGAAACTCTCGTTCATCAAACTGGCGATTGCGTCGTTCTCAAAGCACTCATGCGCCATAACATGGCACCAGTGACACGCTGAGTAACCGATGCTTAACACGATAGGTTTATCCTCGGCGCGAGCACGATCGAAAGCCTCGTCACCCCACGGATACCAGTCCACCGGATTATCAGCGTGCTGCAGCAAATATGGGCTTGTTTCTCCAGCCAAGTGATTAGGCATAGCCGCTCAGCCCGTTCTACCTTCGGCCTTTCCCCAGTTAGCTCTGCATTTCGCTGCTATACTATCCTCCTAAGAGCCACGACACAGGTTCTCCACTCACCACCTACGTTCGGCAGCCCCAAGACCATGCCCCAGAAATCACCATTATCCTCCATACGAACTAGATGCCACCAGTGGGTGAGCAATGGGGGTATGCCTTTGGTTCTGAATGCTATCTCGTACGAATCAAAGGTTTGCACAAGCAGACCAGGCCAAGTAGTCACGCCACCGGGGGCTTCGGGAATACGAACAGAGACCTCCTTTTTGTTCCAATCTAGCTCCAGTTCCATTTCCCATTCTTTGTCAGCTCCGGGCAAATGTGCCCTACCACGAAATGTCTCCATTTTCCACCTCCTTAATTGGGTTCATCTTAATTTCATGCCCCTTAAAACCACAAGATACGCTGAGGAACCGATTGTGCTTCACCGAACGATCCGCGTCCTCTGGTAAATGTGCAAGATGAGCAGGCTCAGGAAAGGAGCCCATAGAACGGTGTGAATCTTAAAGGCCAGAAGCTTAGTCAACAATCCAAAGGTCAAAGGTTCAACGATTCTGTACCCCGTCATGCCAAATCCGGTGATAATGTAGACCACTATCACAGCTATTAGTAGCCAGACAACTGCTTGCCTAGCCCCGTGCCGTTTCAACACGTTTCTCATCATTCGAAAAAGCTTTCGTCTAGATCGCCGCTGTTGGAGTATCCTCTTTCTTCCCAATACCCTCTGTAATCAACGTCGTCAGACAGTTCGATTTTCGTTATCCATTTTATCCACTTGTAGCCCCATTTGCTCTCTGCTACGAGTTGAAAAGGAAAACCTCGTTCGGGAAGAAGAGTCGCACCGTTCATTTTGTGCGCCATGACTATGTCGTTGTCCATGATGTACTCGATGGGGAAAGAAGTCGTGTACCCATCATAGGCATGGAATATGACCACTTTCGCATGCGGTAGCGGGGCAGCTTCTGCTAGCAAATCCCTGACCAGCAAGCCTTCCCATAGAAGGGTAACACTCCACCCCTCTACGCAATCCAGCGTCACCACTTTCTCATAGCTCTGATAGTCGTTGATGACTTCGTCATAAGTATAGTCAGCCGGATTCGCTACCAGCCCCGCAATTCTAAGCTTATAACTCTCGACGTCTACGTGCTGCGGGCCTTTTATGGAATTCTCTCTGAAATCCCTTATTGATGAAAGATTTTCGCCTTCATACTCTCTGACTTCTACCGGTCCCAGTTCGCTGGTTTCGTTCATATTTCTATCTGCCCCACAGCCAGTTGCAACTATCAAAATCGCTGAAAGCACAATAGATAAAAGCATCGCGCCGCCGACTTTTTTCCTCATGACTGTATCCTCCTGTCACTCAAAGCCACGAGCTAGTTCTCCAGCTCATGCATATACCTTAGCATCAGAGTCGGCACGGTGCATGTGACTTTTATCTCAAAAGCAACCCTTCAAGAGATTTCTATCAGTATCCTGTCACCTTCGACCTTCACA
>CAZTRR010000011.1:0-31035 GCA_964616785.1 uncultured Dehalococcoidales bacterium | reverse complement strand
CTCCAGGCTGGCATTTCCATTCTCACCTCGTGATGAGGACGGAAAACGGCCTCATCACGTTTGCCGCTAATGGTATAGATATAGCTGGTGGTTGTCAATACCCTGTGGTCGCCCGATGCATTCCGCTGAATTTCCACGTGGGAGTCACCTGCCCACAGGTGACCCTCAGGTGGGTACAAACCGGGACATTGGTTGCGCGGTCGTCACCCGTAGGCGGGTGGGGGACTGGCATGGAAGTGAGATTCTTCGGTCGCGGAGCCTGTCCTGAGCCCTGTGAGACTCTGCGTGGAGCTCAGCCTGAGCTACGTGAGACTCTTCGCTTCGCTCAGAGTGACAGCGGCGAAGGGCTCCCTCAGAATGACGATGGGTTCGAGGCGATTGTGCGGTCCCCGAAGCGTCTTAAAGGCCGTCAAGTCTGTGGGAAACCCTGTCTTCGGTTATGCCTAGTCTGGCCGCGATCTCTCTCTTTTCCAGGCCTTCTTCGCTCAACCTGAAGATTGCCTCCGTCTGTTTCCCCTTTTCTCTTTTCCTGTTTGCGATTTCCTTCAGGTAGTCCAGGTCCTGCATGGGCTGTGTCTCTATGGCGTTGCTTCTTTCGAGGGCTGAGAAAACCTTCTCTCCCTGTTCAGTCCGGACTATGACCGTGGACCATCCCTCTGGGGAGCCGTCGCTGCCAACTGAGATGTCCGCCAGTTCGCTGGCGAAGTCCTCACAGGTGAGGCAGTGTCTGGGCACGCAGCCCTTTATTTCGGTTATGGGAAAAGATAATTTCTTCTCACCTGTGTGTACATTGAACTCGTCTGCAACGTTGAACTTCTGTATCTGCTCAATGTCTAATCCTACCTCTGCCACCTTCTTTTCGATGCAGTGGTAGTCGTAATTTTCGCGGCAGAATAGGCCTATCGTGAGTTTTACTGTCGATGCTAATGGCAGGTTCCTATGTTGAAGATATCTTATGGACTGGATGTGACAGGGTGAGCCTACAACGCAAATCCTGCTGAGACCGTGGTCTACGGCAGCAGACCTCAGCTCCTTTAATATGGGAGTCGTCCCATATTTGGTCATCGCTGAGGAGATGACCTCGTCTCTGGTTTCGGCTATGGAGGCTACGGGTTGCCATCCGTCTCTTCCAACGACCAGGGCCCCGTCTATAGTGTTTTCGCCCAGTGCATGAATGAGGAGGGAGGTTACGATTCCACCATCCTGGCAAGCTTTTTCTATGTTTTGCTCTCTTGTTCTTGCAGCCAGGATACGCCTGTGTAAGCCGATGCTCTCTTTTTGCCCCCAACCCACGATGCTCCCCTCTATGTCCTCCATCAAGCCTCGCCTGAGCATGTAGCAAGCATCGTAGCATGTGTTGCAGCTTACACAATCGAGCGTCCTTTTGGGCCTCTTCGGCCTTCCCTCAATGAACTTAATATGAGAGTTGGGGCATGCTAAAATGCATGCCCCACAGACTGTACATATGCCGGTGTCTATTATCTTTGCTTCTAAATCTTCGTAACTCGGCATCTTTCCTATGTGATAACATCAGGAGCGCCGCTTTCACCTCCCGCCTGGGCTGAGCTTCAGCTTGCCAACAATCCTGACTCCTTCATCTTGGCTATCTCCTCTTCCCTTAATTGCCGCTTAAAAAGCTTTAGAGTGAGGGTGAGCGGCAATTCTTTCCTGAACTCAACGAACTTCGGAACGGCATAGGCTGGTAGTTTCTCCTTGCAGTGGCTGATTATGTCCTCGACGGTTACTTCCCCCTCTTGCTCTGGCTTTAGTCTTATGAAGGCTTTTATCCTGTCACTGCCAGGACGTTCAGGGTCTGGAATTCCAATCGCTATAGCATCGGCCACTGCTGGATGCTCGTAGAGCACGTCATCAACCAGCCTGGTATAGACCTTCAGGCCAGAGATATTAGCCATATCTTTGACACGGTCTGTGATGTAGAAATAGCCGTCGTCATCCATTTTCACGACATCACCAGTGGGAAGCCAGCCATCCACCAATCCTTTGCCCACTTCAGGCCAGTAACCTATCATTAGCTGCGGTCCACGAACATATAGCTCTCCCTCTTCCCCCGGCGCGGCTTCCTCGCCTGTCTCCAGGTCCACGATTTTGACTTCTGTATCTGGCATTGGTACCCCTATGGAGCCAAACTTTTCAGAAGCCATGAAGCCCGTGATCTTTGAAAAAGAGGAAAGATTGATGTGGGTACCGCCGCCTGATTCCGTCAGGCCATAAGCCTCCGTTATGGGCACACCGGTTTGCTGCCTGAATTTCTGAGCAACTTCCGGAGCTAGGGCGGATGTAGTTGACACGAACATGGTCGGTATCCTTCCGAGTCCTTTCAGGATGAGCCTGTTGTATTGAGTAGGCACACATGCACACATGAAAGGGCGATGCTTTGTTAACAACTCCAGGAACATATCGGTGTCCCTCGGGTCAGGAAGCAAGTACATCTTAAGCCCCCAGTAAACGGCAAAGTGCACCATGCCGTGGCCATACTGATGAAAAAGCGGAACGGGGATCAACATGGAGGTTTTCCCCCTGATTCCTACTCTCAGAGGTTCGTACTGCCATACAAGCTGGGTTAGAGCTGCCACCCGGCTGTAATGAGTTAGCATCACACCTTTGGGTAGTCCGGTAGCACCCCCTGTGAATGGAAGAACCGCCAGGTCTTCCATCGGGTTGATGTCAATCTCCGGTGGCTTGGGCTCGTGGCTGGCAATTAAATCGAGAAATTGGTACGTGCCCGGCATTTGCTTTGGTTCTGGCCTCTCCAATGAGTAGTCCATAGGAGAGGTAACGATTATCCGCTTGATCTTGGTCTCGTCTTTTATTGAGTTGACGAGTTCCAGAGACATGTCAGAGCAGATAACCGTCTCGGCACCCGACTCGCCAATCTCGTATATCAAATCGGCAGCCTTGTGCATTACACTGCATGGAACGTGAGCAGCCCCTGTTTTTAGTATGCCAAAATCGCTTATGATAAACTGCGGGCAATTGGGAAGGATGGTGGCTACCTTGTCACCTTTTCTTACGCCCAGGTCTGCAAGAGCTGCCGCCAACCTATCTACCTCGAGCTTCAAGTCCTTGTAGGTTATCTCATTCTCGAGATAGGAACAAGCAGCGTGGTCGGGAAATTCAGCGGCCGCAGCATCCAACAAGCTGTGAAGAGGCACCTTTGGATAAGGCTCTTTTGTCTGCGGCAGCTTATACGGCCCTAACCTGTAACCTGAAAGCCAGGGCTTTTCAGCAACGGAAACCATAATCCTATCCCCCTTCATATTTTGTCGACTACATCACCTAGTCCTAGCTCCTTAAGCTTTGCCGGGGTTGGCTTGCCAGTTTTCTTATCCCATCCGCGGAATTCGTAGTAGGCATCCAGCATCTCATCCAGCTTCTCTACCACCTGACCCTGAGCTGCACCTTCAGGCATTGGGTCTTCCAATAGGCGCTTGGGAAGCGTATCATCAGCTCTTGTACACCCCTCTCTTACACTGAAAGCTCTCGCCAGGTTGTAGATCCTCTCTCCGAGCTTCCTGTAATCGCCAACGTCGAATTTCCAGCCCACGCAATTCGCTATCATATCGACCCAGTCTTCCGTCGCTAGAGCCATTCCCATGAACTTGCACGTTCCCATGGCGTCAAAAACGGTAAGTGAGTCCTCCAGGTCCTTCAGCACTTTTGCCTCGGCGGGGTTTTCTACGAGCGGGTCTTCAATTTTGCTGTTTTCGACACAAAGGAAAGGAATGTCCATGAAAGTGGGGCCCTCAATATAAGCTGTGATATGGTCACCCCCACGGTTTGCAGTAGCAAATGCCAGCCCGCACATTTTGGCAGCTCTGGGGTCGTAGGCCGGCATCTCCAGACCTTTGACATGCATAGCAAACCTTTCCGTTTCCTTGCCCAGCTTCTCCGACATCCGTTTTGTTCCTTCAGCCAACAGATCTCCGATGCCTTCCCTTTTGGCTATTTTGTGTACCATCTGAATAATCACATCGGGGTCTCCGAACTTCAGCTCCAATCCGTCAGTCTCGGATTTTGTCAGGACTCCCTTTTCATAGCATTCCATGGCGAAAGCTACTGTACTGCCGGCAGAAATCACATCCAGGCCATAGTCGTCACAGAGATTATGCGCTAGCGTGATGGCTTCGATGCTGTCAACTCCACACATGGCACCAAAAGCCCCGATTGTTTCATATTCCGGTCCCTCTCCCTTGCAAGCATAGGGACCGCTCTTGACTGCACTCACTCTTTGACAACTGATTGGGCAGGCATAGCAGTGTTTTCTGTCTACCAGAAGCTCAGAATTGCTAAAGGTAATTCCGCTTATCTTCTCTATGTCTGGAAAAACCCCGGTTTGCCAGTTCCTGGTAGGAAATCCGCCTCTGACATTCACCAAATCAGTGGCCATTGCCGTTCCAAAGGTTTCGAGGGTAATCTTCAACATACTCTCGTTAACCAAATCATAGTTTGTCTTTGAGACCTTGGCGAAGACTTCCTTGTTTGCCACCTCGATTGGTTCTGTTCCTCTCACGGCGATGGCCTTCAGGCGCTTCGAGCCCATTACAGTCCCCACGCCGCATCTTCCAGGTGCCCGGTGAAGGTCGTTGATGATGCAGGCATATCTGACCAGATTCTCACCGCCTATCCCAATGCAAGCGACATTGAACTCCTCACCGAGTTCCTCTTTGATTAGCCTGTCGGTCTCAGAAACACTTTTGCCCCAGAGATTCTTGGCATCTCTAAGCTCGGCTTTCCCCTCGTCAATTACAAGGTAGACTGGCTCTGACGAGATACCTTTGAAAACAATCCCGTCAACGCCTGAACCTTTGAGATGCACCCCCCAGTTGCCGCCCGAGTTCGCTTCTCCCCAAAAACCGGAGAGAGGGGACTTGGTGACTACGGAGTATCTTCCAGCGCTTGGAGATTCCGTCCCTGTGAGAGGACCGGTCATGAATATGAGCGCATTCTCCGGGCCTAACGGGTCGGCACCTTTTGGCACTTCATCGAAGAGGTACTTGGTTGCCAGCCCGCTGCCGCCCAGGAACATCTTGCGCGCATCCTCTGGAGGGACTTCCTCTGAGATGGTAGACTTTGATAAATCGACCTTTAGAATCTTCCCCATGTAGCCAAACATTTTCACGCCTCCTTCAGTTTCCTTTCTTGCCATTATTCCTAAGATTTTTCAATGACTAAGATCCAGAGCGCTTGTTGTCATTCCTACGAAAATAGATTCTCCTCCTTTACCTTGGGTAGATTGGAGCATCGGCTCCAATCACGCCTAGAGCATCCGCTCTAGGCTACCCTTATTTTCATCCCCCGTGGTGCCGATTGCAATAGGCATGATTGATTGCGAGGAGCACTGGCGACAAAGCAATCCCAGGAAGCAAGCACGAGATTGCTTCGCTTCGCTCGCAATGATGCTTGGTAATTACTAAACGCCTCAAAAATCTATTGACTTGCCTTCGTAGGCATAGCGGAAGAATTTCTCGGTTTCTTCGGTACTGGGCACTCTGGCAGTAGTAACCAGCTGGAAATCCGCAAAGGCATTATCTACCAGCTTCTCCATGGAGTTGTTGAAGCTATCTGACGGGATACCTGTTTCCTTGATGCTCAGTGGCTCCTTAATACTGCGGGCCAGGCCACGTATCGCCTCGGCCAGGATTGGCCCTGCCTTCTTGCCTTTAGGTACCTCCAATTTGATAGCGTAGGCTATCTCGGCCCAGTATTCTTCACAAGCGTCGCCGATGAACTCAATAGTATAGGGCAGAAATAGCCCTACCGCTCTGCCATGGGGTGTATGGAACACACCTCCCAGTGAATGGCCCGTGGCGTGTGCCATCGCGCACATTGAGTTGATGAACCCCATCCCGGCAATACAGGCGGCATTGGCCATCTTCTCTCTGGCTCCCATGTCCTTCCCATCTTTGTAGGCCCTGGGCAGATACTGGAAAACAAGCTGGATAGCCCTAATGCAAAGGCCATCGCTGATATCGTTCTTCCAGCTACTGGTAAATCCCTCTACGGCATGCGTCAGTACGTCCATACCTGTCTGCGCGGTGAGACCGGGAGGCATTTCCGCAGCAAACTGGGGGTCCACAATAGCAATATCCGGCATAGTCTCACGGGAGCCAACACTCATCTTCCTCTGCTCGGCTTTATCGGTGAGCACTATTCCCCAGGTTGCCTCAGCGCCGGTACCCGAAGTTGTGGCAACACAGACAAGCCTGGCCTTCTTCTGGAGACCCAATCCTGTAGTAAAGGGATTTGTCTCTTCTGCCGTCATACCTGGCCCCGCATATTCCACCCACATTGCCTTAGCGGCATCCATAACCGAGCCTCCTCCCACCGCCACTATCAAGTCTGGCCCGGACTTGGTCATTTGGGACGACCCTCTCTTTACCGTCTCAAGTGATGGGTCAGGCTCAACCTCGTCAAAGACGGTACTCTCTACGCCGGCCTTGGAAAGCTGTTCCTTCGCCTTGTCAACGAAGCCCAGCTTCACCATACTAGCGTCGGTAACGATAAAGGCGGACTTCCCCTCCAATTGGCCCAAACGGCTCACCGCATCCTCTCCGTAGACCACTTCGGGAGCTATAAAAAACCACATAACTACCTCCTCCGTAGAACCTCGACTTGTGTCAAGATATTCTATTTGTGTTATTTGAATTCAGTTCAGCGCCAGCTTCATGCCTTGATGCTGCCCTATCCGGGGAACTCAGTGTCGATGAGGAGCGAGCAGCTCGTCAGTTCGACGGTAGCCCTGGGCATTTTCATAATGTGCGCCCTGTCCCCCTGCATACTGAGCTTGCCGGTCATCATCCCCTGGACATGGTCCAGCTTCTTCTCTTCTCGGTGTCGCTATTGGTGACGATAAAGGCACAGTTCCCTTCTAATTGACTCAGACGAGTCACAGCGTCTTGGCCACTGGCCAACCCAGACCCCTGAAACACCGCGCGACTATCTGCTCTGGCAAAAGCGAGCGGCAGCTCAACCTAGCTCATGTTGCCTAGATTCAGCTCAAGACCGGCGTCATTCCTTGATGTTGCTTAGTCAGGGAATTCAGTGTCGATGAGGAGCGTGCAGTTCGTCAGTTCCACGGCAGCCCTGGGCATTTTCATAATTTGCGCCATGTCCCCCTTAAGGTTTAGCTTGCCGGTCATCATTGCCTGCACAGCGTCCAGCTTCTTGTCCAATATTTGGCGCCATATGCCGTATGGGGCCCAGAAGCGATATGCGGGGGTCTTCTCACTTTCGTCAGTGATGGCGCAAGCCTCGCGGCATTCACCATGCCAGAGGTCTATGTACATTATGAGTGTCTCCTTCAACGCTCCTTCCGGCTCAGTAACAAAATACATATCGCCTTCCCAGTTCTTGGCTGCATCCTTGTAGGCCTGGCTCTTGTTACATTCGGCACACACGGCCTTCGCCCATTCATCCGATCCATACTTGATACCCATTTGTGACTTCCTCCTTCTGCATTCTGGTCTCGATTGTAGCATCTCCTTGGTTAATCAGGGCTATCCCATACGCATCTTTTGACCTCCTTTCCTTGGATTCTGCCGCATGTTTCCAGGAAATCAATCAAGAGTGGTCACCACAATTCACCGGAACGAAAGGCGCAGTTGTCGACCACGAGCTTCTCACAGATTGAAGAGTATACCTTGAAGTCGTTGATGTCAATATGCTTGGCTGCAATCGTTTCTCTGAAGCAGGCAATCCTCTCATCAAAGACCAGAACACCTAGGTCTGCTTGAGAACACCTCTCCAGGAATTCCCCATCTACCTGGTACGGGAAGAGAAGATATCCTCTATTGAAGCAGCCCTTTAGCCTCTCCAGGATATCCAGTGCGCCCAGAGGGTCTTCGGGGCCGCAACACATCATCACGCATTCTTCAGCCGGTACTCGGTAACCGTCGATTCTCCAGGAGACGCTGCCTTCTGGTTCATCTTTGCTCTTAACCCAGCCGTCCATCTCGCTATCCCTCAGAACAGCTTTGACAAAGCCCTCGTCAAACCCGGTCTTTTCCACTATGTACTCTGTTGGCATCCACTCATCCGCACTCAATAAATACATGAAGCCAGTCGGCGCTCCTCCTTTCTCCATGCGAAGCTTGACATCCTTCAGCCTGGGCTTTATCCCTATGACATCGGGCTTGAGGTCTGTATGCGGTATCTCCGGTAAGACCTCTACGTAATAACCCATACCGGACAAATAGGCTCCAGCTATGGCGCGGAGTTGCTTCGGCTTAATCACGGCATCTCCGGCTTTCTGTCCAGTTGACAAATCACCACGGGCTCGCTCTTTCTCGCGAAGTCCGCTGTGGCTACCAAGATTTGACGCCATTGAAGTTCAGTCCCTGGGAAATATTCTTGTACCGTCACTGAGGGTAGCACAAAAGACGATGTCTGACCGTTGAACTCTCGCTGCTGGCACCTGGGGTTCAGGCATCTCCAGGGTGAGTGCTCCTTTGGGGCAAGCTTCAACGCACTTCCCGCAGCCATTGCAGTTCACCATACCAGAGAAGATTATTCTGTGTGGTATATCCTCCAACCTTTGGGGGGCATTCTCTCCCACAGGGGGATCGTCGGTGTTCATGAATCCAATAACATTGGGGCCCGCCTCCAGGCAAGCCTTGACGCACTTCAAGCACAATATGGCGTTTCCACATGCCTCTTCATCTACAGTGATAACTGGCCTCGGTGTAATATGCGTGTAGTCCATTTCATCTCTCCTTTTTTTCGCCCGGATTCACTTTCTATGTCACCAGTTATCGACTAAAGAAGGGAATGACAACCGGTCCACGAGCTTTATTGCTCCATGTGGACAAGCTACCCGGCATAGTCCACAGCCAAAACATGCCTGGGGGTCAATGTACAATACGCGATCTACTGGAGAATACCTCATTGCCCCAAACTGGCAGCGCTGCATGCAGACCGGATAGTTTTTACAGCCCTCCTTACACTTTGTGGGGTCGACCATAGCTACATATTCGCCCTTGCGCTGACCATTTGTCACTCCGTAAGACAGCCTGAATCTCGTGGGTATGCAGTCAGTAGCAGTACAATGGCACATGACTATGGGAGGAATCCCATCGGAGTTAACACCGGCGTGCCAGATTGAATGCAAGAATCCTCTTTTATCGCATTCTCTCTCGAACTCTTTCGCTTCCTCCTTGGAGATCACCTTTGTCTCTTTCTCCCAGGGCCTCTCTCTTAGGGCAGTTTCAACTGTCGGCCAGAAATACATGCACCGAATGACATCCTTTCGGCCAAAGTACCTGCGACAGGCGCAGTGCGTTAGCAAAAAGGGTTCCTTACAGAGGTCTATTATCTTGAGGGCGTCTTCCAGAGGAACGATTTGCCCACCATGAGCGGTCACTTGCTCCAGGGCAATGCTCAGATTGTTTGAGTAGTACAAGTCTGGTGCCATGAAATCAACATTTGACATGGTGCCCACTTCAAAGGTATTCTTTCGCGCACCCCCCAGCATTCTTACGGTGTTTTCGTGGATTTCAGCAGTGTAAAGCTCGTCACGGTAATTATCGGGATTCAGGTACCACTTGGTACCGCCTCCATATTCCAAACAATACCTGCACATTTCTGCCCTCTTTCTCCAAAATTCCGGGTGGTTGGTATCAATCGACCGCACTAACAAGTACGGGTCAACATCTCTTCTCTGAGCTGGAAGTGGTCTCTGTCGATTTCCTGGATTCTTCTTAGTAGTCTTTTCACGGATAGGCAAGCCGGTGAATCCTCCGGCAAGTCCCGCAGCGACTTGCCTTTCAGATTGTAGTCCTTGACGTTAGCATCATAGTCTATCTTCCCCAAGTAGTGCTCGCCCAGGTCCTGGAGATACCTCTCGGCCTCTTCATTGAACTCATGATTTGCTACCAAATAAAGGAAATCATAGGTTATGTTGACGTCTCCAATAACGCGCTTCATCCTTTCTACATGCCTTGTAGATTTCAGCGAAGGGTCTGACAGCACAAACAGGTCATCTATATGAGATACTACTCTCCGATTCAGGTGCTCCAATCCGGCCGGCGAATCTATCACCACGCTTTCATACTCTCCGATGAGTCTGGGAATTATCCCTTTCAGTGAATTATCTTCAAGGCAATAGCAGCCCTCAGCCCACTTCGTTCCGAGGGTCACCAGGTCAAGTTTTTGACTCCGGCATATGCAGTTCGTGTAAAGCGAGTCTTTCAATTCATCAAAGTATAACCGAGGGCTCAATCCCCCCATGCTCTTGGCATCGGAGACCATGCTGGCGATAGTGCTCACGCCTTCCTTTTCCAGGTCTACTCCGAGCATGTCAGCCAGACTCTGGTCAGGATCGGCATCAATCAGTAGCAGAGGAGGGGCCAGGTACTTGCTAACCATTGCGGAAAAGGTCGACTTTCCAGTCCCCCCTCTTCCGGTACAGAGAATTAGGTTCGCCATTTCTTGAGTTCTTATTCTAACCTTTCAGTACCATGAGTGGTGAGATTTTCATCAGTACTAGAAGATTACCTTTAGCCTTCACTTTCCCGGTGAGCAAAGCCATTGTCGGGCTAATCTGGCCGGAGCTAACATACGCCATGTTCTCAAATCCGGCTTCCTGATACGCGTTTGGCTTATCTATGGCATCGTTCTGTATCTCTATCTCACCCTGTCTGAAATGAAGTGTGACGGCTACACCGGAACTGCTCTCTCTTATGACTACACTGGCGTTTAGCTTCTGGATGCGCTTGTAAATCTTGGGGTCCTGGAGGTTCGTGTCCATTGTGTCCTTGAGCATCCTTCCCAGGCCATTTAGCTCCTCCCCTTCTTTAACCTTTACTTCTGGCATCTCTCATTACCTCCCTTTTCAGGAATCTGTGTCTGCTCTGAATTCCCCCGTGCTATTCGCTAAGACGTTTCATTAGCACCCAACTATAAGGTTTCAATGTCATACCAATACCTGGCAGTCTCCAAAAGGTCCAGCTGTCTACTCCCCATCCAAAGAGTTGTCATCTTAACATCTCTCCAGTGTTTTTCTAGGTCGTAGTCCCGGCAATAACCATAGGAGCCCATGAGTTCCATGGCTCTTCCTGTAGCATGAACGGCTGCATCGGTCACAAACAAAGAGGCAGCCCGACTTCTGTATTCCATTGCTTCATCCCACGGCATTACTCCATATATGTCAGGACGGTCTATTTGCCTTGCTAGTGTATAGAGCCATAGTGATGATGCCTCAATATCTATGATAATCTCGGCTAGGACTGCGGCAGTGATGCTGTGCTCTTTCAAAGGTTTCCCAAAAACAACCCTTTCGGAAGTCCACTTCTTAATGATTTCGTAGGTATTCTTCATCGGTCCGAGTGCTAGAGTAGCACCAGCTACGCTGCCGTAGAGAATGACCTCTCTAAGATACTTGGCATCATCACCTGGGCCGTGTGCTCGATATCTCTTTGGCACCTTGACATTATCAAACCAGATATCGGAGTTGTAATCTGCTGCCATGCCGGCTTTTTGGTATGGTGCTCCTACACTGACTCCTGGGGTATCGACTGGCACATAAATTATGGCAATATCCTCGTCATTTGATGCCCCCGGGTTAGTGGAACAAAGCACGCCGTGCAAATCGGCATTTGTGTTTGAAGGCCATATTTTGTGACCGTTAATTACCCAATCGCCGCCCTGCAGCCTGGCTGAAGTTTGTATTGTTTTTCCGTGAACACGTCCTACATTTTCTATATCTGAACCCCCCGCAGGCTCAGTCATGGCCATGCAGCAAGTATATAATTCATCGCCGCAGAACCTTGGGCCGAACTCTCGGCAAAGCTCCATGTTTCGATGTGGTTTTAGCGCAACTGGCATCATTGGCCACCCGGCGTTGATCCCGGCTGCAATAGCGAACCCGGCATCAAACCTTGAAAGCTCATCTACAATGACCACGAAGAAGGTGGCTGGATTGGGAATATCCATACCGCCTACTTCCGCCGGCCAACAACCTTTACTCAGCCCCAGGTCAACCATCACCTCTTTCATCAAAGGTTTGATGAGCTTATGCTCCTTCCAATCCTCATCGATTTGCCGCCGGATAGGCATGTATTTGTCCTCTCCCCATTGTCTAATAACCTTGCCCATGTCTAACACTATGTCTGGGATCCATTCTTTAGGTCGCAGAAAATCATCTATTGTTGGCATCTTTTAACCTCCTCTTGCAAAAAGTTGTTTTTGAGCATATATCAGTCACCATGTTCGCATAGGCATCACCTGCTGTCAAAAACACAAAACCGACCCAACAAAGGTCGGTTTCACTATTAGCTCGCCGCTGCCCAAGTGACCACATAGAGGCAGAAGCTCAACGCTCCCTGTCACTCCGCCGGTTCCTGTCTCAGGCCACTCCTTGCCTCCCACGCGTAATGGCTTATTGCTTCTGTATCTGTCGGATTGTAGCGTTTGCCTAGGCGGTTGTCAATGTGGGTTGGCTGTGGTTAATGTCCATGGTGGAGTCGGATAGCGCAGTAAGGGAGGTTTCACAAGAGATTCCCGGCGCGCGCCTAGAAACGCTGCACTTCGATATGGTACTATCACTTCCACAAGTCAAAAAAGGGAGGTGTGAGGCATGACGTACTGGTTTAACGATCCTGGACTGAAGAGTTTGATACCTTTAGCTAGCGCGAGCGCCATAGGAGGGCTTACCACGGCTTTTGGCGTGCCCAAGATCTTCATGGGTGTCAACGCCTTTTCTGAGGCGCCGGCGGTGGTGCCAGGGGTTTTCGACAACCTTGCGGCCATTTACGGGAGGAGCCGGGCGTTCGTCGTTACTGATGAACATGCTGATAGGCATGCTGCCAGGGTGTCCACCGTGTTGGAGCGTACGAACTTTGCAACGCAGACCTGGGGCAAGGCTGAGCCGGAAGCACCGCTGGGGAGCGTTAGGGATTGCGCTGAATCGATGAAGGAATTTGAGCCTGACCTGATTGTAGCGGTTGGCGGAGGCTCGGTCATAGACACCGCCAAAGCGGCTTGGATATTGTACGAGCGTCCAGACCTGACTGACCTGGCGACGGTCTCACCACTGGATACCCTCGGGCTCAGAAAAAAAGCGCTCTTCGTTGCTGTACCGACGACGAGCGGTACGGGTTCAGAGTGCACGGCCGTCTCTGTGGTGACCGATACAGAAGCCACCAGGAAGATTCCTATTGCCAGTGCAGAACTCGTGCCCGATTACGCTCTGCTTGTTCCTACATTCACCGTGGGCATGCCACCCGAGCTTACTGCGGGCACTGGCCTGGATGCACTGACTCACGCCATGGACAGTGTCATGTCTCCCACGAGCAACGACTTCACAGAGCCGCTGGCCTTGCGGGCTATCCAGATGGTGTTCGAATATCTGCCCAGGGCCTACCGTGACGGCACGGACCACGAAGCCAGGTTCAAGATGCACATGGCGGCCAGTATAGCCGGTATCGCTTTTGGCAATGGCGGTGTGGGCTTGACCCATAGTCTGGGGCATGCCGTGGGCAAGTTCTTTGCTGTGCACCATGGTGTGGCGGTTGGTGTCTTCATTCCCTATGCGCTTCAGTTCTACAGTCCGGTGACTGACAAGTATCTCGCTACGTGCGAGGCGCTGGGGGTAAGAGCCGAATCCAACGAAAAAAGCCTGGCTGCTCTGATTGGAAAAGTCAGCGCGCTTTTTGGGGAGCTGAATGTCCCGCTGAATTTGAAAGACCTGGGGATTCCCAAGGACGAGTTTGAGAGGCACATGGACAAGCTCGCGCTTTATGCCGTGGAAGACCCTTCGACATTCCAGAACCCCAGGCCTGTCACGATGGAACAGTGCCAGGCATTGCTCAGGTGCGCCTATGAAGGAAAGGACGTAGATTTCTAGGAGGTGAAATCATGTTTGGGTATCATGGAAAGTTGCTACAAGTGGACTTGAGTACCAGAGAGACCAAGACTCTGGAGCTTGAAGCGGACGATCTGAGGAAGTTCATCGGCGGTGCCAGTCTCGGGGCAAGGTTGGTTTACCCCCGGGTCAAGGCCAACATGGACCCTCTGGCTGCGGATAGCCCATTGGTGTTCGCTGTCGGGCCTTTTACGGGGACAACGATCCCTATGGTTAGCCGCTTCGCCGTGTGCGGTATATCTCCGTTGACGGGCATCTGGGGTGAAGCGACCTCCGGAGGAGTATTCCCCTTCAGGCTCAAGGCCTCGGGTTTTGATGGGCTACTCGTCACCGGCAAGGCGGACAGGCCTGTGTATCTGTATGTAAACGACGGCAAGGCAGAAATCAGGGAGGCCTCTCATCTGTGGGGCAAGGACACGTATCAAACCCAGACAATCCTGAAAGGCGAGTTGAAGGATACCGGGGTGAGCATTACCTGCATCGGACCAGCAGGCGAGAACCTGGTGAAGTATGCCTGCATCGTGAACGACCGGGGTAGGGCCGCTGGGCGGTGTGGGTTAGGAGCCCTCATGGGGTCCAAAAACCTTAAGGCGATTGTCGCCGCTGGCGACCTGAAGCCGGAACTGGCAAATGATGCCAAGGTCGGGGAGCTTGCCAAACAGGCCAGGGACACGATCTCGTCTGCCTTCCTTATGCTCGCATATCGGGAATATGGCACGCTGCTCTATATGGACATGGGCATGGTTCTCGGTGACGTTCCCGCTAGGTACTTCACCAGGAGTGTCTTCCCAGCGAGGAAGGTAACCGGACAGGCATTCAGGCAAGCCTACACTATGAGCAACTATGCCTGTCATGGTTGCCCCGTTGGCTGTGGTCGTGTGGTGAAGCATTTCAGGAAGGACGTAGATGAAGTGGATGGGCCGGAGTATGAAACGGCTGCCGCTTTTGGGCCACTTTGCATGAACTATGACCTGGATTCTATTGTGTGGGCCAATCATCTGTGCAACGCCAACGGAATCGATACCATTTCGGCTGGTGTATCCATAGCCTACGCCATGCATCTGTATGAAAAGGGCGTGCTTTCTGAGCGTAGGGCAGGGATGAAGATCGGGTGGGGTGACGGTGACGCGATTGTCAAGCTGGTGGAGATGATTATCACGAAGGAGGGGATAGGAGAACTGTTGGGTGAGGGGACACGAAGGATGGCTGAAGAGCTTGGTGCTGACCCCGGCGAAGCAGCTCATGTCAAAGGGCTGGAGATGCCGATGCATGATGCCAGGGCGTTCAGCGGAATGGCGATATCTTATGCCACCGGGCCCCGGGGAGCCTGTCACTTGAAAGGTGATTACTATGCCATTGAGACTGGTGGGGCAGTGCTGGAGCTGGGTATTCTGCCTGGTGACAGGTTTGAGTGTGAGGGGAAGGCCGAGCCGGCAGCTAAGTTCCAGGATTTCAAGGACACGTTTGACTCGCTGCTTCTGTGCAAATTCGCTCCTCTCTCCGCAACCCAGATAAGCGAGATCCTTAGCAACATCACCGGATGGGATTACACGCCGACAGACATCGGTATTGCTGGTGAAAGGTCGCTCAACCTGAAAAGGGCAATCAACAACAAGCTTGGAGTGACCAGGGAAGACGACAAGTTGCCCAAGGTGTGCATGGAAGCGCTTAAAGAGGGCAGCACTTCGGGTGTGTCTCCAGACATGGGGCTGCTACTCAAAGACTACTATGACTTCAGGAAGTGGGACTGGGGCACAGGCAAGCCGACAAGGCAGAAACTGGTGGACCTGGGACTCGATGATGCTGCCAGGGACTTGTGGCCGTCCTAGACCCATAATCACCTGTTCACTAGCTCTTCGGAGATTGCCTGTTGCGGCCTGCGGTGCATTCATACCAGAAATGCCGGCCGTGCCAAGCGTGGGAGTGGTGGATGTGAAGAAACCAGCGCGTAAGGAGGAAAATCGTGGCTGAGGTCAATACCGTGCTCGGTCCAGTGCGCGCTGACGAGTTGGGTCAGACGTTAATTCACGAGCACCTCGTGGTAGCCTACCCGGGGTGGGACTGCGATGCGCTGGCTCCGCCCTATGACCGGGAAGCAGCCGCCGCGGCTTGTGTGGAGGCTCTGAAGGAGGCCAAGGGCTACGGGATGAGAACGCTGGTAGATGCTACTCCCAATGACTTGGGCAGGGATGTGGAGCTGCAGAAGATTGTCGCCGATAGACTGGGCATAAACATCATATGTGCCACCGGCATGTACAGGGAAGGCCGGGGGAAGACCGGTTACCTCAAGTTCCGCAGTCAGATGTTCGACACTGCCACCGAGGTATATGAGACGTTTGCCAAGGAGATTACCAAGGGTATCGGGGACACGGGCGTCAAGGCTGGTGTTATCAAAGTGGCCACAGGTCGCGGCCAGATATCGCCCTATGAGGAGAGCATCCTCAAGGCGGCTGCCAGGGCCCAGAAGGACACCGGGGTTCCCATCATCACTCACACCGAGAGCGGAACTATGGGGCCGGAACAGACTGACCTTCTCATCTCCGAGGGGGCAGATCCCAAGCGTATAGTGATTGGCCATATCGGTGGTAATGCGAATCTGCAGTACCATATTTCGGTTCTGGAGAAGGGGGTGTACATCGCCTTCGACCGATTGGGCATCAGCAGTCTTGTCCCGGACAGCCTGCGGAAAGCCTGCATAATTGGCCTCATCGGTATAGGCTATGCAAACCGGATCATGCTTTCCCATGACTATTCGCCGTACTGGACTGGCCGTCCGTGGGTAATGCCGGAATCGGTAAGGAAACTAGATGCCAACTGGTCCTACGTGCACGTGTTCAAGAACATCATCCCTGCCCTGAAAGAGGCCGGTGTTGGCGATGACAAGATCAACACCATAATGGTGGAGAATCCGCGGAGGCTGTTCAGCGGACAGTAGACCGAAAGAGTAGAACCGGCGAATCAGCGTTCAGCGATTGCCCGTTTCGTCACTCGGAGCACTGAATCCCTTCTGAAACCCGTGCATTGCCCATCCCTTCGCTTGGCGGACCGGAGGAATGAGCAGAGAAGTGTGTTCTTACGGTCGCACGGACTATGGGGTTGCTGCCATCCAGGCGCGGATGTGCTCCGCGACCTCTTCTCCCGCATCTTCCTGTATGAAGTGGCCAGCGTCTTTGATGGAGATAGGTGGAGCCGAGTTGCGGAATATGCTGTGCAACACATCCAGCCCTCCGCGCGTATACGGGTCTTTGTCCCCCGCCAGCAGCAGTACCGGCAGGTCCAGTGTCCTCAGCTTCTCAATGGCAAGCCGACTGTCGTAGGCACCCGGATGGTCGGGGCGTATGGGGGCGAACCGAGGGAAATTCAACACCGCCGCCTGGTACTCCTTTGATGGGAAGGGTGCATCATAGGCAGCGGCCTCCTCGTCAGTCAGAGTGCGGCGCGAGAGCACGGTGCGTATGCCAGCTGCCACGTTGAAGTCACTCGCCCGCTGTGATATGCGTCGCCAGCTTAAGAATCCGCTGGCTGGTTCACGGCTACCGTCCGTGATACCCGTATTCATCGGCACGAGGCGGCTAAAACGCTCCGGCATCTCGGAGACTACTCTGAGGCCGATTGGCCCGCCCCAGTCCTGGCAGACGAGCGTGATTCGCTTCAAGTCCAGGGTGCCGACAAACCTCCGCATCCACCGCACGTGGGATTTGAAGGAGTAGGCATTATCGGCCACCGGCTTGTCGGAACGGCCGAAGCCAATCAGGTCGGGTACTACGACGCGGCCTAGTTTGGCCAGCGGCGGTATCATGTGGCGATACAGGTAGCCCCATGTTGGCTCGCCGTGGAGCATCAGGATGGGGTCGCCTGTGCCTTGCTCGATGTAGGCCATGCGGAGCCCTTCTACCTCCACGTAGTGTGGTTCGTAGGGAAAATCGGGCAGGTTGGCAAAGCGTTCCTCAGGGGTACGCAGCACCGAATCCTCGGGCCAGGTGGTCCATACGTGGCCGGTCTGTTTGTGGGCGAAGTCTGCCACCCGTTCGACATCAGAGGGATCGATGCTCTCGGTGATTCCGGCTAGCCATATCACGAAGCCCAGCAGGTCTGTGTCGATTTCGTGCTCCGGTGGCCGGGGCTCGTAGCGGTCCCAGTGACCGTAAATCGTTGCCGTCGAGGGGTGGCCACGACCAAGGTCGGCGAGTTCGAGTGAGTAGAGATAGTCATGGTCGGACCGCCAGTAGACACGCCCGGCGCGAATGCCTGTGGCTTGCTCAACAGCCTCAGCGACGTCGGTCCGTATATCAAGCTCCTGTTCCCACAGCAGAGGGTCGGCGCGGAGGTAAGATAGTTCCTCAGCAGTTGGTGCGATGAATTTCATAGTGTCCTCCCCACAGTCTTGTCCAGGAATTCGACGATGGCGCGGGCGATATCGGGGCCGCGGTCGTCCTGGAGGAAGTGAGCAGCTTTGTCGAATGTGATTGGCCCCTCGGCGTGAGGCAGCAATTCCTTGAGCCGATTGGCATACTCGATAGTGAAGACGTTGTCCCCCGGCGCCCAGAGGAGGAGGGTTGGGATGCGAGCCAGTTCTGGCAACCGGCGTTCGATGGCCAGCATGTCGTCCCAGCCACGGTCTCCCTCACGCATGGGGATGGTACGTGGCCAGGTGAGTACAACGTGGTCGGAATCGGCCTCGTCGAAAACGTGGTGGTAGGCGCGGGCTTCTGTCTCGGTTATGCCGCGTTGAGTAATAGCGGACGGGCCGGCGTGGGAGAGGACCTTGTGTCTCTTCATGAAGAACTGGCCGATGAGCGGTGCATGCCAGGTTGTCCAAGGCCGCGGTGAGGAGTGGAACTTGCCGACATAGCCGGTAAACAGCCAGGTGTTCATCAGGACAAGCGCGTCGAGCCGTTCCACGCGCTGCAAAGCCGCGCCTACGCCCTGCGGCCCGCCCCAGTCCTGGCCGACGATGACGAAGCCGCGGAGGCGGAGTTGCTCCATGAGCGACACGAGGTCGGCGATGTGATGGGCGAAGGTGAGCGCCGCGTCATTGTGAGGGTGGTCGGAATAGCCGGCTCCCACCCAGTCAGGGGCAATGGCGCGGTAGCCGGCCTGCGTCAGCGGGCCGATGAAGTCACGGTAGAGAAAGCCCCAGGTGGGGTTTCCCGATAGGAGTAGAACGGGGCGAGCGTTCGCATCTCCTTCATCGATGTAGGCCATGGTTCGCCCGTTGACGGTGATTGCGTGCTGTTCCCACGGGTACAGTGGTTTCAGCCAGTCAGGTTTGACGCGCACTTCAGGGCTCATACCAATACCACCTCCTTTGTTGAAAGTCAGCCCCTTCTCGGTTGGCAGCAGAGGAGCTCAGGCAGCGACTAGGGCGGCTTCGATCTCCTTCTTGGCCGACTGGGACGTTTCACGTGCCAGGCTTGCCTCCAGGACCTGCTTTGCGTGGCTGCCCCCGATCTTGCCCAGAGCCCAGGCGGCATAGCCGCGCACCAGCTCCTCCGAATCCTCCATCGCCTGAGCGAGGTCGGGGATGTAGGCAGGGTCGCCGGTATTGCCCAGCGCAATGGCGGCGTTTCTCTGGAAGTATTTCTTCTCTCTAATATAGTTATACATCAGTGGCTGTACCCTCTTGGCGTAGAACTCGTCGGTGAGGTTGAGGAGCTTGGTCAGCTCGAAATCCTGTGCTGCTTTGACCAGGAACTCGTTCGGTGGCAGCTTTGCCTTTAGCCTCTTTTGGTTCCTGGGGCATACCTCTTGACAGATATCGCAGCCGTGAATCCAGCTGCCCATCTTGTCCCTGATTTCCGGCGGGACGTAGCTTGTGGTGCCCGCTGGGTAGCCATCCTGAGTCATGAAGCAGTTGTACGCAATGCAGCGGCGCGGGTCCATCTTCAGTGGCTCGTACAGGGCGCCGGTTGGGCAGGCATCGATGCAGACGGTGCATTTAGGTGGGCATTCTTCTCTTACGGTGGGCTCGTCATAGTCAAGCTCGGCATCGACTACGAAGGCGGTCATGAGAATGAACGACCCTATGCCGTCGGCGAAGGCAAAGGTGTTCTTTCCGTAAGTGACAATACCGGCTCGGGCCGCCGATAACCGCTCGGGAACAACCAGTCGTTGGGCGACTTCGCACCCGTTCTTTTCCAAGAACTGGCGCATCAGTTGACGTCGACTCCCATTGATGCGATGGCGGGGAGTGAGATAGCATCTTGACTGGTAGAGGCGGCCTATCTTGCCAACGAGCTTCTCAGGGAAAGCCTCCTTGGAGCCATCATAGACCACCACGACGATAGACTTGGCTGACGGCATAATGCTCTTGGGCTCGGCGCCTTGGATGGGTTGAAAGGTGCTTTCGATGTACCAGCCGTACATGTCGCGTCTGGAATTGAGCTCTTCGATGTAGGTGGGAAAGGCGTCAGCGGTGGTAATGCCCACCTTGCTGTAACCCAAGTCAAGGCCAAAATCCTTTATATCCTCGCTTAGTGACATCGCTTTCTATCTCCTTTGTCTCCTAACCCTCTCGTACTTGGAGCGAGTGGCTAGTTAATGTCCGCTTTGATCTGCGCCTATCTCAATGCCTTTTCCCCAGCTTTCTTAGCGGGATTGTTGGAGCTGTCCTGGGAGACTTGGCTCGTGTCTCACGTCGACGGGTATCGGGTATCGGATGCCGCTTCGGTCAGTAGCTTCAAGGCCTGCAATAATCTGGTCGAGGGAGTCGGCAGGGGTGGTGAAAAGGAGTTCATCATCCGGTACCATGGCCCAGACTCTCTCACCATTTCCGGGTAGTAATACGTTTGGCTCCCTATCCTTGAGTGTTCGCAGAATCCCTTCGAGACAAGAGTCCCAAAAACCACGGAAAGCAGAGTGTAGGCTTGCCCCCGCCCCCTGGGTTGCTCCGTGTACCAGCCTCATTACTTGGGCCGAGTTGCCAAACACCATGACCAGGTCTGGCTCGATTTTGCTTCTTTCCAAGGGCGAAAAGACGACCCCAGCATATTGCCCCTTGTCTAGCTTAACCTGCCTGACAGTATCCAAACGTGCTTTTGCCGCATCGTCGTTTGCGGCATAGTTCATTGCTTTCACAAAATCGGTTATGCCCTTTTCGCTCTCAGCGTCGTCTTCGCTCCATCCGTAGGCGTATGATGCAACTGCGCAGACATTGTCCTCGGCTGTCATACCCACTGTCCAACCATACTTGCGTGCCAGCGTGATCCCGACGCACAGCATTGTCTTGAATCCCATGTCCTTGGCAGGACGTCTGGTTCTTTCGGGAAAGTCGTCAGCGCTCTTTACCAGCTTTACACCGATGGGGAAGGTCAGGGGCCTGATGAGTCTGTTTAGAGCCTGAGCTTTTTCGGTCAACTCTGTCATAGTGTCACCTCCGATTGTACTTTCTTGTGGTTTGTTTCTAGATTCACCCGTGCATGTCATACCTTACCTTGGGTTTTCCAAGGTACGCAGGAAAACTGTTGCTCGTGGTGATAGCCACCTTGCTATAGCCGACGTCGAGCCCGAAGTCTTCAATATCCTGGCTTGGTGACATTCTTCCATGCCTCCTTCGTTTTGCAGCCGCTTCTATTGATCCGGTTACCGGCTTGCTACCTGTCTCTTTCCGGTCCGCGTTGGGCTCGGTACGTAGCAAAGTCTGCCATGACGAGTGTGACATGCTCGCGTTCGTTCTTGGGGGGATGTTCGATAACTTCGCGCCGTTCCAGGACCAGGGAGTTGGTGGGGCATTTGTAGGCGCACACGCCGCAGCCAATACAAAGGTCGGTATTGGCGACTGACACCTTGCCGCTCTTGTTTTTCAGCTCCTTCTTACCGTTCTTGTTCTCCGTTGCCACCACGGTGATTCTGCCCTTGGTCTCGGGCAACTCTTCCAGCCGCAGCGCTTCCATGGGGCACCGCTTGACACAGAGTCCACAGCCAATACAAGTCTCGTCATTGGTGCGCACCCGGTAGTTGGACGTGTTGATGCCCTCGGCATGCTTTAGTTTGTGGAATGCCTCCAGGAATACGCAGCAGCACTTGCAGCAATTGCAGATGGTATCTGGCCCTTCTTCCCAGTTGGACACGGCGTGCACCAATCCAACCTCGGCGCACTGGCGGAGAATCTCCTCGGTTTCCTGTCGAGTGATTTCGCGTCCCAGGCCATTTTCGACAATATAGTGTCCGAGCCGATCGAAATGGAGGCAAACCTCGGTGGGATATTTGCAATCGGGAAAATCGGGATCAAGGTTTTTTCGGTGCTTGCACGGGCATATGGAGACGGTGAAATAGTCTATGGAGTCGAGCACCTTGGCTATCTCTTCATAGGGCAGAATCTGCCGGTCGTCATCTATCGTCTCCTCAATTGGCAGCGCCCGCAGGCCCTTGACGTGCGTGTAGTCGTATTGGTCAAACATACCGTGGTAGTAGTACTGGTTAATGAGGGGTGATATTGTCTTGGTGACATCGTCGGTACGCCCGTGCCATCCCGCGGTGCGTAAGATAAAAAACCCATCGTTCAGACGGTAGCGGACGGTGTCACCTCTGACGAACCGGTAAACGAGCCCCTTTTCGGTTAAGGCATCGAGTTGCTTGCCCAACTCAGTCCGGTCCATCTGCTTCATCTCGGCCAGCTCCTCGAGACTCTTCCCCGAAAACGGCATACCGGTCAGCAGGGATGCCTCTTCAGGGGTATAGCGCGCCATCATCAGGGGCATCAATTCATCTGCCTCAGGCAGGTCCCACCAGGCTTGTCTTAGCCAGTCGATAAAACGCTGGTAGACTTCTTGTTCGGACATAGCATTCCCCCCCTTTTTTCAGCTTATTCAGCCGTATCAGTGCCAATTAGCATCGCCCCGGATAGACGCACACGCGGAATAGGTGCTCATAAGTCCCGGTGCTCCCTTACTATTTGGCCTCTCCTTGCTCCCGTTGCGCGCGGGCAGCGGCGAAATCTGCCATGACCAGCTTTGTATACTCGCGGGCATCCTTAGGTGGACCCTCGATGGTCTCACGGCGCTCCAGCACGAGCGATTTCGTGGGGCACTTGTAGGCGCAAACGCCACAGCCAATACAGAGGTCGGGATTGACGGCTGATACCTTGCCGCTTCTGTTCTTGAGTTCTTTCTTGTTGCCCTTCTTGCCTACAACCGTGGTGATTCTGTTTTTCGCCTCTGGGGCATCTTGGAGTTGGATGGCTTCCATGGGGCATCGCTTGACACAGAGCCCGCAGCCGATACATGTCTCGTCATTGGTGCGTACGCGGTAGTTGGACGGAGTAAAGCCCTCCGCATGCTTGAGTTCATGAAATGCTTCCAGCATTAAGCAGCAGCAGCTGCAGCAATTTCATATGGTATCCGGCAAGTCTTCCCAGTTGGATATTCCGTGGACCAGCCCGACTTCGGCACACTGGCGCAGAATCTCCTCTGTCTCCTGGCGGGTGATTTCACGCCCCATATCATTTTCGACAATGTAGTGGCCGAGCTGGCCGAAATGGAGACAAACCTCTATACTGCCGCCGGGGCCGGGGTGCTTGCAATCGGGAGAGTCGGGGTCAAGGTTCTTGCGGTGCCGGCAGGGGCAGGTGGAGACAGTAAAATAGTCGTGCTGGTCCAATACCTTGACCACTTCTTCGTACGGCAGAATCTGGCGGGTATCCTCTATGGTCTCTTGAACGGGTAACACGCGCAGGCCTTTGAGATGGGTGTCGGCATACTGGTCCCAGCCACCGTGATAGTAGTATTGATTTATCAGAGGTGACATGGCCTTTGTCCGCTCGTCGGTGCGCCCGTGCCAGCCGGCCGTGCGATAATCCACGAACATGGAGTCGTTTAGGCTGTAGCGAACGGTGTCACCTTTGACCGTGCGGAAGACAACACCTTTCTTGGCCATCTCATCCATCTGCTTGCGTAGCTCCGTGGCATCCATCTGTTTCATCTCCGCCAGTTCTTCAAGATTCCTCCCAGAAAAGGGCATGCCCGTCAACAGGGAGGCCTCTTCAGGGGTGTAGGTGGCCATAATCAGGGGCACCAGTTCATCTGCCTCCGGCAGGCCCCACCAGCTTTGCTTCAGTGAGTCCATGAAGCGCTCGTAGACTTCCTGGTCAGACATGGTAATTTCCTCCTTCTTCTTATGCTTATGCTTACGGTTGAAGACCTATTGAGATACCTCGGCCAGCGCTCTCAGCACGTGCTCGAAGGTATCCATTTCCTCCCGGGAGAAGGGCTGTCTCAAGGTAGTGTCGAGTTCATCTGCGAACTGAAGGATGCGTGGTCCCAGCTCACGTGCCCTGGCGGTGAGGAACACGAGTACCGACCTCCGGTCTTCAGGATTCGGCCTCCGTTCCACATAGCCAGTCCGTTCCATCCTGTCGATAATGCCGGTGAGTGTGGACGTGTCCAGGCAAACCCGCTCTCCAAGCTCGCCGAAGCTGATGCCGTCGCTCATCCATAACGCATTGAACACGAAGTACTGCGACACGGTCAGGGCGAACGGCGACAGTCGCTTGTCATAGTGGTCGTATACCCGGCGCATTACCCGCCCTAGATTGAAGCATATGTGTTTTGTGGCGTCGTACATAGTTGGTGCTCGGATAGTCTGTACACGGTTTTCTTGTCTGGATTCTAAATGACCTGGCTGCTTTTGTCAATAGGCTGCACTCGTCCACTACATTAGTGACACATCCTTCTTCTTCTAAAGTCGTAGTCGTAGGGACAGGTCTTTAGACCTGTCCCTACATTTGGGGTTCCGTTATTCCGAAGCACGGAGTGCCGAAGATAATCTCACTGGCTTTTTCACTGTGGTGGGGAGAAGTAGTCCGACTTTCTAAGGTCGGCTGGCTGGGGTTTGGGCGAGGCTAGGTTGCTTCGCTTTGCTCGCAATGAGATTCCTCGCACTACATGCTTCTCATTTTCCTGATAGTGACACCATTGGGCGCCACCTATCTATCCGAGCGAGATCAGTTCCGCCCAGGTCTTGCCTTTGCCATGGCGTGGGGGTATTATTGGGGTGCCATGAATCCTTGCGCGGAATTAGCAAGGTGCAACGACAAGACAGGGCGGTCTGCCCTGGGGAGGGAGATAGTTATATGAGGATGTTTCTTTTTTTGGTGGCCATCATAGTCATTGCCATTGTGGCGATCTGCTACTTCTCGCCTGACTCCTCGGTGTGCGAGTTCTTCAGCGGGTTGTTTTAAGAGCCATATCACCCTAGCCCTCTCCCGTCAAGGGAGACGGGAATTGGGAATGTCCTCTCCCATCGAGGGGAGGGAAGTTATGGAGAGACCTCTCGGGGCTTCCCGTCGTGAGTCGAATCTCGGGAAGGATGACCCTGCAGCTTTCAAGGAAGACAGGCATTTCACTACTGTGCTGAACGAGTAAGGCAATAGCGTGAACTCGGCAAATGTCGTATAATTCCACGTGTCCTATGGAGCAAAGCCAGCCTAGCCGAGATTTGGCGAGACTGAGAGAGAGCCTGGGTTCGCTCCCTGAAGCGTTTGCCAACCCGGCCTTCGTAGTGGTTAGCGGTTTGCCAGGTACAGGCAAGTCTTTCTTCTGCCGTCAACTGGCTCAGAAATCACCCTTCCGTGTCCTGGAGAGCGACACCATGCGCAAAGCCCTATTCCCTTCTCCCGACTATAGCACTGAAGAAAGCTCCCGGTTGTTCGCGGCGTGCCATAGCCTTATTCAAGAGCTCTTGGACAAAGGTGTGCCGCTTATCTTTGATGCCACCAACCTGTCGGAGCGGAATCGTGAGTATCTCTACCGTATTGCGGACAGGGCAGGGGCACAACTTGTACTGGTGCGGGTTGAAGCGCCGTCAGCGGTGGTGTACCAGCGCCTCCGGGCGCGAGGTAACGGGGCTAGCCCTGAGGACAAGTCCGATGCCGATTGGCAGGTGTACAGACGAATGAAGCCAAGAGCGGACAAGATCGGGCGCAACCATTTGGTGGTTGATACTTCGCGGGATATTGCGCCCGTGATTGACAAGGTAATACGTATGATAAGTCATTGAACCTGAAGGGAGAGTGAATTACATGGCTAATGGTTACAATGGGAAAATGCTGCGGGTCGACCTGTCGCGCAGGGCTATTTCGGTAGATGAACCTGAGGACCGCTTCTATCGCTGCTACTTGGGCGGGCGTGGTTTCATCAGTTACTATCTGCTCAAAGAGGTGGAGGCTGGAATAGACCCGTTGGGTCCTGACAACAAATTGATGTTTGCTTGTGGCGTGGTTACCGGGGCGCCTGTAGGGGGCTGTGGCAGAAACAGTGTTGGTGCCAAGTCTCCGCTGACCGGTGCTTATGGCGATGCTGAGGTAGGTGGCTATTGGGGAGCGGAACTGAAGCACGCCGGGTATGACGGCATAATAATCGAGGGCAAAGCGGAAAAACCGGTGTACCTGTGGATAAAGGACGGCCAGGCGGAGGTAAGGGATGCCAGTCACCTCTGGGGCAAGAGTACTGGCGAATGCCAGGAGGCCATCCGCAGTGATCTAGGAGAGCCGCTGGCTCGCACAGCAACCATCGGTCAGGCTGGTGAGAACCTGGTTCGGTACGCGGCGATTCTTAATGATGTTCATCATGCTGCTGGCCGTACAGGCATGGGGGCGGTGATGGGTTCTAAGAACCTGAAGGCTATTGCTGTCAGAGGGCGGAATCGTCCGGCGCTGGCTAATCCTGAGGCAGTGAGGGCTTTGGCCAAGTGGCTCAGAGACATCGTGGGGATTGTGATGGGCGGAATGCACGCGCAAGGCACAGCCGTGGGTCTGAAGGCTCTGAACAGGGATGGAGGCTTGCCAACTCGCAACTTCCAGGAAGGCGTGTTTGAGGAGGCTGATAAGATATCCGGCAGGGCAATGAAGGAGACCATATTGGTGGGTGAAGGAAGCTGCTACGCCTGTCCTGTGCGCTGCAAGAGAGTGACATCGGTCTCCGAACCGTATCAGGTTGACCCTGCCTACGGAGGGCCAGAATACGAAACCCTGGCCTCTTTTGGGTCCAACTGTGGGGTAGATGACCTGGCAGCTATAGCCAAGGCAAATGAGCTGTGCAATGCCTACGGCCTGGATACAATCTCCGCTGGAGCAACTGTGAGCTTCGCCATGGAGTGCTTTGAGCGGGGTATCCTGAGTGAAAAAGACACCGGCGGGCTCAAGCTCAACTTCGGTGCTGCCTCGGCGATGCTGCAACTGGTGGAGCTGATTGCCAAACGGGAAGGCATCGGTGATGTGCTAGCTGAAGGGGTGCTCAGGGCAGCTGAAAGAATCGGCAGGGGCGCTGAGGAGTTTGCACTGCATGTCAAGGGGCAGGAACTCCCCATGCACGAGCCTCGCTACAAGCAGGGGCTGGGAATCGGGTATGCCATTTCGCCCAAAGGGGCTGACCACACCATGAGCGTGCACGATAGTATGTACACCAGTGAGGGGCCTTTGCTGGAGAACGCCAAGGCTCTGGGTCTGCTTGAGCCCCTGGCTTTGGATGACCTCAGTCCGGCCAAGGTGAGGATGGTTGCTTATCATAGCTGCTGGCAGCATCTTCTTGATTCCCTTGTGATGTGCAATTTCATGCCCTTCAGCTACAGTCAAGTGAGTGAGCTGGTAGGTGTGACTACTGGCTGGAACAGCACCGTGTGGGAACTGATGAAGGTTGGAGAGCGCTGTCTGGCTATGACGCGCGCGTTCAATATTCGAGAGGGGTTGGGCAAGAAAGACGACAGTTTGCCTCAGCGCTTCTTCACTCCTCTACCTTCTGGCCCGTTGCAGGGGGTGAGCATCGGAAAAGACGAGTTTGAACAGGCCAAGGAGACGTTTTACTCTATGCTGGGATGGGATAAGGCAGAAGGCAGACCTAGCCTGGGGAAACTGCAGGAGCTAGGAATCGAGTGGGTGGCTGATTATATCTAGGAGGCGAAGTTGGAGATTAAGGTTGTTGTCGGAGACATTGTCGCAGTTGAAGCGGACGCCATTGTAGTCAACCTCTTTGAGGAAGTGGAGCGCCCGGGTGGGGCAACGGGCGCTGTGGATAAGGCTTTGGGTGGAGCTATTACCAAGCTCATTGAGCAGGGTGAGATGAAGGGCAAGCTCAACGAGGTGCATATCATACATAGCCTCGGCAAAGTGCCGGCGCGGATTGTGGCTGTTGCCGGGTTGGGCAAGCAGTCCGGGTTCACTCTGGATAAGGTTCGTGATATAACTGCGGAGGTCTGCCGTGCCTTGCGGAAATTAAATTGTCGGCGAATAGCCACTATTGTTCATGGTGGTGTCGGTGGAATTGAGCCCGGGGCTGCGTCTCAGGCTATGGTTGAGGGAGGTCTTCTTGGACTGTATAGCTTCCGTAAGCACATAACTAAGGAGCCTGATTACCGGGATGTTGAGGAACTGGTCATCGTAGAGAGAGATGCGGCGAAGCTGCAAACTCTGCAGGAGGGTTGCAGGACGGGGAGAGTGACTGCGGAAGCTACCAGCTTGGCGCGCGACCTGGTCAATGAGCCGTCCAATCACATGACGCCGAGCGATATGGCGAAGGTGGCCGAGAAGCTGGCAAAGGCTCACGGCCTTGGTTTGACGGTCTTGGATCGGGAGCAGATGGAGAAGGAGGGGATGGGTGCGATTCTGGGGGTAGCTCGGGGAAGCCGCCAGCCTCCGAAGTTGATTGTGCTGAGTTACAAAGGTGACAAGACCGCATCTGAGACTCTGGGTTTTGTCGGCAAGGGCATAACCTTTGATTCAGGAGGGATATCTATTAAGCCGTCCGACGGCATGGCGGAAATGAAAGGCGACATGGCGGGTGCAGCGGCGGTGCTGTCAGCTTTGAGCGCTGTTGCTCAGCTAAAGCTTAAGGTCAATGTGACTGCCGTTGCTCCGGCCACTGAGAACTTGCCTGGAGGCAACGCCACCAAGCCGGGAGACATTTTGAAAGCTGTGAATGGCAAGACCATAGAGGTGGTAAACACCGACGCCGAAGGGCGGCTTGTCCTGGCTGACGCCCTGGGTTACGCCGTGAAGCAGGGATTATCACCGTTGGTTGATGTAGCTACGTTGACCGGTGCCTGCCACGTAGCTTTGGGTCGTCTCTGTAGTGGGGTTTTTAGCAACGACCAGGAGCTGGTGGATAGACTCACCAAGGCTGGAGCTGAAGCAGGAGAGCGTTTGTGGCAGATGCCGATGTACGAGGAATACAAAGAGCAGAACAAGAGTGAAGTAGCTGATATAAAGAATACCGGTGGCAGGTGGGGTGGCGCCATTACCGCTGCACAGTTCCTGGCGGAGTTCGTTGGAGATACACCGTGGGCGCATATTGACATAGCTGGTACCTCTGATAATGACAAAGAGCGGGGCTACCTGGTCAAAGGAGCCACGGGAGTTGGTGTCCGAATCCTCATCAATTACGCCCGGGCTTGTGCCAAGTAGTGGGGAAGATATAGGGACTGGTTGTCAGACGTTACCGGAGCAATCACATCGGTGGCGGAACTGAAGGTTCGCCCGTACACACTTCCGAATAAATAAGAGGAGGATTGTCTATGAAAGTGAAATGGCTGGGTCATGCTTGCTTCTTGATTAGCTCTGACGCGGGACTGAGGATAATCACTGACCCTTACACTGCGGGTGGAGGTGTTGGGTATGCACCGGTCAATGAAGCTGCTGACATTGTCATGGTGAGCCATGACCACTTTGACCACAACGCCGTCTCAACGGTGGCCGGCAAGCCTGAGGTGGTTAGGGGTGGTGGCACGAGGAACGCGAAGGGAGTTGAGTTCAAGGGCATTGCTACTTACCACGATGATTCCAAGGGTAGCCAGCGCGGCGATAACACCGTATTCTGCTTTTCCGTGGACGGAGTTAAGCTCTGCCATCTGGGAGACCTGGGACACCGCCTTAGCTCGGAGCAAGTTGCTGAGATCGGGGATGTGGATGTGCTGCTTGTGCCGGTAGGCGGCTTCTTTACCATCGATGCCAATGTTGCCGGGCAGGTGTGTGATGACTTGAAGCCCAGGGTGGTCATTCCGATGCACTATAAGACGCCCAAGCTGGACTTCCCGATAGCTGGCGTGGACGATTTCGTGAGGGGCAAGGCGAATGTGAGAGCCCTCGATTCCAGCGAGGCGGAGTTCAAGCTGGGCGAGCTGCCTGACGCCACTGAAATCGTAGTTTTGCAGCCGGCATTGTAAGGCGGCAGCTTTCCCGGCCGAATGGGTTCACTCAGCCTTGAGCTTTTCCAGGGCTGAACGAGCAGCTTCCATCTCAGCGGCTAGCTTGGTTTTTCCCGAGCCTGACCCCAGTACTGCGTCCCCAAGCGCGACTTCAACTATGAAATCTCTGTCATGGTCGGGGCCGGAGGCGTCCACCACCCGGTAAGCGGGGAGCTGTTTGTGTCTGGCTTGAGTGAGCTCCTGCAGCATAGCCTTGTAGTTCTGGCTTATTCCTCTGCGTCTTATTCTCCGAAGCTGGCTGCTGAGTTCACTCAATATGAAATCCTTTGTGGGAGCTAGGCCCTGGTCGAGAAATATGGCGCCGATTAGAGCCTCAAAGGCATCGGCAAGATTGGTTGCCCTCTGGCGCCCGCCCGTTGATTCTTCCCCCTTTCCCAGGTGGAGGTAGTCGCCGAGCTTGAGTGCTGAGGCTAGCTGAGCAAGCGTCTCCTGGCGAACCAGTGAAGCGCGGATCTCTGTCAACTCACCTTCGGCAAGATGCGGGAACTCGTGATACAGTTTCTCAGCGACAATGAAGCCTAGCAAGGCGTCGCCCAGGAACTCCAAACGTTCGTTGTCAGGCAGGTGGAAGTCCGGATTCTCATTGGTGTAGGAGGCATGGATGAGAGCTTGTTCGAGCAGTAACGGGTTTCGGAACTCGATTCCTATAGCCTTCTGCAATCGCTGATGGTCTGGCACAGCCGGTTATCCTTTGTAGTTGAGTATAGCAAGCGCAGCGTGGACCGGCAAGCTGGCTCGTCTTCGCATTCAGGTCTTACTCCAGAAGTGGCCTGCCCATGGTGTCCATGAACGTGGTCACTTTCGTCGGCACTGGTTCGGGAAGCGCATCGATGATTGCCTTGACGCCTTCTACCGTTTCAGACCAGGGATTTCCTGTCTCGGCTCTGGGAAAAAGCGGCGGTGAGAAAGCAGCTTTGGAGACTGATTGACAAGAACCCCGCTGAACATTGTTCTTGCCCGCTGCC
>CAZTRR010000010.1:22896-32065 GCA_964616785.1 uncultured Dehalococcoidales bacterium | reverse complement strand
CGATCCTCCAGTACCTGGGCGTGTCCACGGGCAACATGGAGGAGGGAAGCTTCAGGTGTGACGCCAACATCAGCATTCGCCCTGCAGGCACCACCGATTATCTGGCCAAGGTGGAAGTAAAGAACATGAACAGTTTCAAGGCTGTCTACCGCGCCCTGGACTATGAGGCACAGCGGCAGAGGCAGGAACTGGAGAATGGTGGAAAGCTCACCCAGGAAACACGGGGATGGGTTGAGGAGAAGGGAATAACCGTGAGCCAGAGGAGCAAGGAATATGCACACGACTACCGCTACTTCCCCGAGCCCGATTTACCGCCACTGGTTTTCGACAGGGCCTGGGTTGAGGAAATCAGGTCTCGCCTGCCCGAGCTACCCGACGTAACAAGAGACCGCTTCATGACTGCGTACGGCTTGCCGGCGTATGACGCCAATCTGCTCACCGAGTCGAAAGCCATGGCCAGCTACTTCGAGGACTGCATCAAGCTGGTGACAGGCTCCTCAGACGGGGCGAATCTTCACAAGAGGGCGAAGACGGTAAGCAACTGGCTGCTGGGCGACTTCAGCCGCATGCTCAATGCTACCAATACCGACATTGAAGAAACCAAGGTCACGCCGAAACATCTGATAGAGATGTTAGACCTGGTGGAGAAAGGGGATCTCAGCGGGCCGGCGGCCAAGGTGGTCTTCGAAGATATGTTCACCGACGGCAAGACAGCGGGTGACATCGTCGCCGAGAAGGGGCTCAGCCAGATCAGCGATAGCTCGGAAATAGAGGAGGTGGTGGGCCAGATAATAGACAGCAACAGTCAGGCCGTGTCCGACTTCGAGGCCGGAAAGCAGCAAGCCCTGGCTTTCCTCATTGGCCAGGTGATGAAGGCTACCAGGGGGCGGGCTAATCCCGGCGTGGCAAAGGAAGTCCTTTTGGAAAAACTTGGAGGAAACCGAGATGCCTAGTTATCTCCTCATTGCCCAGATTCTCGTAGCTGTAGCTTTGATTGGAGTAGTCCTGCTCCAGGTGAAAGGCGGCGGGCTTGGAGGCATATTCGGGCAGCCCGATAGCGTTTACCGAACGCGAAGAGGCGTCGAAAAAAGCTTGCTTCAGCTTACTATCGCTTTAACCGTTGTGTTCATTCTCCTTGCCATCTGGATCGTCCATCTCACCTCTTGAGCACAAGCGAGAGGTGCCATGGCTCCGGTGATAACCCTGACGACCGATTTCGGCACTGGCGATGCCTATGTAGCCAGCATGAAAGGGGTTATCCTGACCATCAACCCGGAAGCGACTATCGTCGATATCACGCATTCGGTTGAGGCTCAGAATGTCCTTCAGGCAGCTTTCGTTCTCGGCTCGGCTCACCACTATTTCCCTGAGGGGACAATCCACGTGGTTGTAGTCGACCCGGGTGTTGGCAGTGAGCGGAAGGCGGTCATCTTGGAAGCAGCTTCAGCCTTCTTCGTGGCGCCGGATAACGGCGTTCTGAGCTATATACTGGATGAGGTGGGCACAAGACCCGCCCGGCCATCTGCTCCCACCTCCCTGAACTTGGAAAAACGAGAACTCGGGACAGGCTTTGAGGCTATCCACATCACCAACCCCGATTTCTGGCGGCAGCCGGTGAGCGCTACTTTTCACGGGCGGGATATCTTCGCGCCGGTGGCGGCTCACCTGTCCTTGGGCGTGCCTTTGAGCAAGTTCGGAGACAGCACAAACCGCCTTAACGCCTATCCCATTGCGCGGCCTTATCAGAATGCCGAGGGGAACTTGATTGGTCATATTCTCCATATAGACGGCTTTGGCAACCTGATTACAGATATCAGGAATAGCGACTTGCCGACGGGAGAGCTGGTTATAGAAATAGGTAATCACCGCATGCGTGGGCTAAGCCAATTCTACAGCCAGGCAGATGGGCTGCTCGCTATCATAGGCAGCAGCGGTCATCTGGAGATATCATTGAAGAACGGGAATGCCGCTGCCTTTCTTGGCACCAAAGTGGGAGACGAAATACGGCTAAATACAACTAGCAAAGGAGAGTCAGAATAAGATGGCCTTGATGACACCAGAGCAGTTTGAAGAGAGCTTGAAGAAGATTGGACCGCGCGTTTTCATGAACGGGAGAAGAGTTGAGAACATCCTCGAGAGCAGAAACACCCGGACGGTTGTTGAGGCAAATAAGGCCAGCTATGCCTGGGCCCTGGACCCGAGGTACAAAGACATCATGACATGCCATTCGCCGCTTATTGACGATGCGGTGAACCGTTACACCTATGTAAGTGCCAGTACTGACGACCTGGTAAGAAAGGCCGAAGCAGGGACATTTACTGCTGAGATGCTGGGTACGTGCATATACCGCTGCGTGGGTTATGACGCGTTCCATTCCCTGGCCAGTACCACCTGGGAGATGGACAAAGACTTGGGCACAGAATACCACCCTCGGTTCATGAAATACCTGAAGATGGTGCAGACGAAGGACCTTTCCGTAGCTGGTGCCATCACCGAACCGAGAGGCGCTAGAAACAAGAAGACTTTGGACTGGGAAGACCCATATTTATCCTTGAAAATCGTTGACAAGAACAGAGACGGTATCGTGGTGCGAGGGGCGAAAATCAACATCAGCGGTGCCTATGCCAGCCACGAGGTGGTGGTTTTGCCTCAGGCAGCCCATTTCAAAGGCGAAGAGGATTACGCGGTGGCATTTGCCACACCTGTGGATGCCAAGGGCATAACTTTCGTGTGTCAGTATACCCCTTATTCCGCTGAAAGGGATCAGGCTGAAGACGTTGAGGAATTGGGTAACCCCGTCTTCGGCCAACGCGAGACATCCATGGTGGTCTTTGACAATGTCTTTATCCCCTGGGAACGAGTCTTTCACTGCGGCGAGTACGCCTACTCTGTCAAGTTTGTGACCCGCTTTGCAAGGACTCACCGCATGACCTGCGGTGGAACATGTAAGGTTGGTTTTATGAACCAAATAATTGGAGCTGCCAGACTGATTCAAGAGTACAAAGGTCTAGACAAAGCCGCGCACATCAACGACGAACTGATGGAGATGGTGGTCTTGAGAGAGACAAGCCGAGCTTGCGGCTTAGCTGCTGCCCACAAAGGTGCTGAAGAGCCGCCGGGCTCGGGCGTGTTTTTGCCGGACGAATTAATGGGCAATGTCTCCAAGCTGAATGTCGCCAATGCCTTCTGGCGGGTAATGGCACTGGCTGGAGACATAGGCGGGGGTTTGGTCGTCACGTTGCCCTCGCTTAAGGAGCTGAAGAATCCTGAAGTCAAGGATTATGTCAATGAGTTCTACAGTTTCGGTTCCGATGAACCCACGGAAAACATTATGAAGGTTCATAAACTCTTGCAGAATTGGACAGCCGGGCTGCATGGTGTGGGAACTTGGCATGGTGCCGGACCGGTCATGGCCCAGAAGATCATGCTCCAAAGGGTCATCGACTATGAACATGAGAAAGGCATAGTTAAGCGGACGTTGAATCTCAAGGAAAAGAAGACTGAGAGCTGAAACAAGTAGTCTCTTCTCCCCTCCCCTCCGTTGAGGAAAGATTCGGTTAGCGATTAGTCCCCAGGAAATGGGAATGGCTTGTAGGCTATCCCTACGAGACCGAAACGTGTCTATGCACAATCAACTGGCACCAATGAGTAAGAGCAACGTAGAGAAGGGAGGCAATCGCACATGCACATTCAACTCACGACGCTGAGCGAAAACACCGCCGGCAGGGTCGGACTGCTGGCCGAGTGGGGACTGAGCATCCTGGCGGAAGTAGACAACTACAAGGTCCTGCTGGATACGGGGCTGAGCATGTCAGTGGCCCACAATGCCGCTGCCCTGGGCATAGACCTGTCCAAGACCGACAAGATAGTCATCAGCCATGGGCACCGTGATCACACCGGCGGCCTAATCGATGTACTGACCGCGATGAGAAAAGAAGTCGAGGTAGTCGCTCACCCCGACATCTGGGCATCCAAGTACTCTCGTACTTTCGGTAACCAGGAGGAGTACGCCGGCATACCGTTCGCCCGGGAAGCACTGGAAGGCCTGGGAGCCTCCTTCACGCTCACCAAGGAGCCCCTTTGGATTACCAGCGATATCGTGACCACTGGTGAAATCCCCATGCGCACCGAATACGAGCATATTGATTCTAACCTTTATGTCAAGGAGGGTGGGGAGCTTCGTCCTGACCCGTTAAGGGATGACCTGGCGCTCATCATCAAGGGTGACGCAGGCCTGGTAGTTGTCCTGGGCTGCGGGCACAGCGGCATCATAAATACCGTGCATCATGCCCAAAGCATTACCGGAGAAGAACGCATTCACATGGTCGTTGGCGGCACTCATCTTATACGTGCCTCCAGAGAGCAAATAGACCTGACTGTTGCCGAGTTGAAGCAGCTTGGTGTCCAGAGGCTGGGCGTCTCCCACTGCACGGGTTTGCCCGCGGCCTCGATACTCTCTCAGGAATTCGGCGACGCCTTCTTTTTCAACAACGCCGGCAGGCGGATCACCGTTCAAGAATAGCTGAGAACCTACCGCGTGCGCTTCCAGACTGTCCCTTTAGGGGTGTCCTCAAGAGCTATTCCCGACTCAGCTAGCTGGTCCCGTATTCTATCCGCCAGTTGCCACTGTTCCCCTTGACGCAAATCATCACGGGTCGAGACCAGAAGGTCAATAAAAGGCTCAGCATCAAGCGGCGGCTTTGTCGGCTCCTCCAGGGTGAAGCCCAGAACCCTGGCCAGCTCGGCTAGAGTACGCTGAGCACCAGCGACGTCGTGTTTCTCGTCCCGTCCCCGGTTGATCTCCCTGGCGAGCTCGAAAAGCACCGCCACTGCTTGGGCGGTATTGAAATCGTCATCCATGCTCTCGATGAACCTGTGCCTGAACGGCTCAGCATCGAGGACGGCCTTTCCCCCAGGTTCTCCTTCATCATTGGCTGCTTGCCGCAGTCTTTCCGCACCGGTTTCCGCTGCTTCCAGCGTCTCTTCGCTGTAGGTTAACGGGCTACGGTAATGAGAGTTAAGGATAAAGAGCCGGATAGCCTCAGGGCTGTAGCGCTCCAGCGCTTGTTTCACGGTTATCAAGTTGCCCACAGATTTGCTCATCTTGTCCTCGCCAAGCTGCAGCAACCCGTTATGTAACCAATATCTGGCAAAGGGTACAACCCCGGTAAAGCTCTCCGACTGGGTAATCTCATTCTCGTGATGCGGGAAAATAAGGTCCTGGCCGCCACCGTGGATGTCCAGGCTGTCGCCAAGGTATTTCAAAGCCATAGCGCTGCACTCTATGTGCCACCCCGGCCTCCCCTCACCCCAGGGGCTCGACCATGCCGGTTCACCCGGCTTGGCCGCCTTCCACAGGGCAAAATCCAGCGGGTCTTCTTTCACATCCTCCACAGAACAGCTGGCAGACATCATCTCATCCAGGTTCTGGTGCGACAGCTTGCCATAGCCGGGAAAGCTTCTTACCCGAAAATACACACTGCCCCCGGACTCATAGGCATGGCCATTGGCTATCAGACCCTGTATGACTTCGATTATCTTCGGTATTTCTTCAGTCGCCTTTGGGAAGACATGGGCATGTTGTATGTTCAAGGCGTCCATGTCCCTGAAGTACTCGGCTATGAAACCCTCGGCCAGCTCTAGCGCCGGCACACCCAATTGCTGAGCCCGGTCTATTATCTTGTCATCGATATCGGTGAAGTTCTGTACATGTTTTACCTTATAGCCCCTGAATTCCAGATAGCGCCTGATGGCATCAAATATCACATAGCTCATGGCATGGCCAATATGGCAGTCGTCGTAAACGGTAACCCCGCAGACATACATGGTTACCGTCTCGCCCTGAGGGCGGAACTCCTCTTTTTGCCCCGACAGTGTATTAAGTACTTTCATCCGTCCTCTTCGAACGCAAAGGATCAGCGCTTGCAGCAGCCTCACCCGTGGCCCGGGCAGCACCCAAGCGCTTTTCCACTTCAGCTATCCTTTTTTCCAGGTTCTCAAGCTTTTCCCAGACAGGGTCAGGCAGTTTCTCCACAGTATCGGTGTCGGGGTTACGGATCTCAACAACCCGACCCGGCACACCAACAACAGTAGCATTTGGGGGCACTGAGCTTATCACCACAGAGCCGGCACCGACCTTGACATTGGCACTGATGGTGATAGCTCCAATAAGCTTCGCCCCGGCGCCAACGACTACGTTGTTACCCAAGGTCGGGTGCCGCTTTTTTTTCTGCAAGCTGGTGCCACCCAGGGTAACCCCCTGGTATAAGGCAACGTTGTCTTTGATTTCAGACGTTTCACCGATTACCACTCCCATGCCATGGTCAATGAAGAACCCCTCGCCAATCCTGGCCCCAGGATGGATTTCAATCCCGGTGAAAAAGCGGCTGATGTGAGAAATCAACCGGGGGAAAAAGGGGATACGCCAGTTCCACAGCGTATGCGCCAGCCGGTGCCATTGCCGAGCGTGAAACCCCGGATAGGCAAAGATGACTTCCCAGGCGTTTCTGACCGCCGGGTCATGTTCAAAGACCGCCCGTATGTCCCTCCGAATGCTTCTGATAAGACGCATCAAGTCGTCCTTCCATTACCACTTACAAAATCCTCTTCCAGCAAGGCTACAGCATAAGCAGCCATCCCCTCCCCCCTACCGGCAAAACCCAGGCCATCGGTGGTAGTCGCCTTGACCGTCACCTGTTCTGAGGCAATGCCCAAAGCCAAGCTCAGATGGCCACGCATCTCATAGATAAAAGGTGACAATCTGGGCTGCTCCGCCACAATAACGGCATCGATGTTCCCAATCTTGAAACCTTTCGCCCTGATTAGTCTATCAACCTCTTTCAGCAAAACCAGACTGGAGATGTCTTTGTATCTCGGATCCTCTGATGGGAACTGATTCCCAATGTCTTCCAGCCCAGCTGCACCGAGCAGAGCATCGATTATAGCATGGGTCAACACATCAGCGTCACTGTGGCCTGAGAGCCCTTTGTCGAAGGGGATTTGTGCCCCACCCAACACCAGATTACGCCCAGAAATCAATGGATGGGCATCATAGCCAATTCCGACCCGCATTAGCTTACCTATCCTTCACCATAATTTCAGCCAAGGCCAGGTCCTCGGGAGTGGTTATCTTCATGTTGTAATAAGAGCCCAGAAAGAGCTTAACTCCGCATCCCAGTCTCTCTACCAAAGTGGCATCATCAGTGACCTCAGCCGTTATTTGCGCATGGGCCCTGGTTATTATATCAGAGCGGAAGACCTGAGGCGTCTGCACCGCCCATAAACGCCGGCGATCGAGAGTCTCTATGACCATTTCATTATGGTCGCCCAGCTTGATAGTGTCCTTGAGCGGCACGGCGGCGGTGGCTGCTCCAGTCCCTCGAGCAGCTTCCAGGCCGTCCCGAATCAAGTCAACAGTCAGGAAAGGGCGTGCACCATCATGAACAACCACCCAGGCACAGCGCTTTAGCTCTTTGAGCCCTTGTCTGACCGAATCCTGGCGCCGTTCACCACCGGAACACACCGCCACTATCTTGGACCAGCCTCTCTCAGCGACCAACTTGCGCCCTTCATCCAGGTTGTTCTCATTCAGGACTACGACTATTTGACTCACCAGGTCACAGTTCTGACAGACATCTAGCGACCAGGCTAGTAAAGGCTTACCAGCCAAGGGCAAGAAGACTTTGTCTGCCCCCATCCGCTGGCTACTCCCAGCCGCAACAATAACAGCTCCAGCCTGAGAATGGGTATCGTTCATCATCGACGCTCTCACTTCCTCGGTGGCCTTACAAGTCCCAGCCGAAGAGCTTCAGCCAAAGTACCTATTTTCGAGACGTCAACGCCTGCCGCATCAACAGCAAGCTTGGACGAGGTCGCAGGAACCAGGCAGCGCTTGAAACCCAGCCTGGCCGCTTCAGCAACTCGCCTTTCCAGTTCGCGCACAGGCCTAACCTCCCCACTCAAACCAACCTCACCCAGAGCCATAAGTCCCGGGGCAACCTGGCAATCCCGGAAGCTCGAAGCAATTGCCAGAGCAACGCCTAGGTCAGCAGCTGGCTCGCTGACTCTCATGCCGCCCACCACATTGGTGATGATGTCTTGATTGGAGAGGTTAACGCTGGCACGTCTGGTAAGCACAGCGGCCACCATGAGTAACCGCCCGAAATCCACCCCATTAGCAATACGCCGGGGAGGACCAAAAGCGGCGACACTTGTTAGCGCTTGAATCTCCACCAGCAAGGGCCTGCTTCCCTCAAAAGCAGCCACGACAGCTGAACCAATTGCTCCGTCGCAACGCGAAGCCAGGAAAACCTCAGATGGGTTGGCCACCTCTATCAGCCCTCCGCCACTCATCTCAAAGACGCCTACCTCATTGGTGGAACCGAAACGGTTCTTGGCACTCCGCAATATGCGATAACTGCTAAAGGTTTCGCCTTCGAGATAAAGGACGACGTCAACAATATGCTCCAACACCCTGGGACCAGCGATAGCCCCGTCTTTGGTCACATGCCCAGTGATGAGAACTGGAATACCAGCTTGCTTCGCCCAGCGCATAAGCCTTAAAGTGCATTCGCGTATTTGGGCAATACTACCTGGCGCTCCACCTAATCCATCGAGGTAAACAGTCTGGATAGAATCGATGACCACCAGATTCGGAGACGACTCGCCCAAGCGCCCAATAATGACCTCCACATTTGTCTCAGGCAGAACGTAGAGCCTATCGCCCCCTATGCCCAGGCGATCTGATCTCAGCCTGATCTGCTGGGACGATTCCTCCCCAGACACATATACTACTCTACCTCCCCCACCGGCAACCGCCGCGGAAGACTGGAGTAGCAGAGTAGACTTTCCAATACCAGGGTCACCACCAACAAGTACTAGCGAACCTGGCACCAGCCCACCACCCAGCACTCGATTAAGCTCACCCAGAGGGAAAACAAGTCGTGGTGACGTCTCGGTTTTAAGCTGGGAAAGCTCCCGAGGGGTGTTCTCTTCAGAATACAACCATCTGGCTACATGACCAGGAGCGGTGACGACAGTCTCTGCGAAGCTATTCCATTCCTGGCAGCTAGGGCACCGCCCCAGCCATTTCAGGCTCTCTTTGCCGCACTGCTGACAAACAAAAACGGTCTTGGGCTGAGACTTATCCAACCTATCTAACCTCGAACCG
>CAZTRR010000010.1:0-22796 GCA_964616785.1 uncultured Dehalococcoidales bacterium | reverse complement strand
ACAAACAAAAACGGTCTTGGGCTGAGACTTATCCAACCTATCTAACCTCGAACCGGCCCGCATTCCATATAGCCAATTACTAGTGCAGTGTCATAGCCAGGAAGTCGCTCGAAATATCTTTGAATATCAAAAAGGGCGGAATTCGCTTGCTCTGCGCCTAATCCCGCCCTGAGAAGAGTAAATCTACTGAGATATGGACTTACGAGACAGAACCCGACCTTATCCCGTTTCCTCCCCTGATAGGGCTCCGGCAGCGGCACGAATCACAATCTCCTCACCGTCACAATCCACCTGCACGGTATCCCCGGTTCGGAATTCGCCGCGGAGCAAAGCCTCAGAAAGCTTATCCTCAACCTCATTTTGGATTACACGACGCAAAGGCCGCGCTCCAAAAGTCGGATCATAGCCTTTTTCACCCAAGAATCCCTTAGCCGCATCAGTGACTTCCAGTTTGATGTTCTTCTCCCCCAATGACTTGACCACCTCGCCGAGCATCAACTCGACAATCTGGCGGATTTGTTCCTTGCTGAGAGCGTGGAAGACTACTACGCCATCAATCCGATTCAGAAACTCAGGACGAAAGGCCTTCTTTAGCTCCCCGAGCACCTTTTCCTTCATCTTTTCGTATTGGACTTCCCGGCTCTTCTCTTCATCGGTGTGACTGGCAAAACCCAGAGTCATATCACGCTTAATCAGCTCTGCACCAACATTGCTAGTCATGACCACAATACTATTCCGGAAATCAACGCGACGCCCTTTGGCATCGGTCAAGTGACCATCGTCAAAAATCTGGAGCAGTATATTGAAAACGTCAGGATGTGCTTTCTCAATTTCGTCAAGGAGTATAACGCAATATGAATTCCGTCTCACCGCTTCAGTTAGTTGCCCTCCCTCATCATAGCCGACATATCCCGGCGGGGCACCCACTAGTCGAGCCACAGCATGTCTTTCCATGAATTCAGACATATCAAGCCGGACCATGGTATCCTCACTGCCGAACATAAACTCGGCCAGAGCCCTCACGAGCTCAGTCTTACCCACCCCCGTGGGCCCAAGGAAAACGAAGCTGCCAATGGGATGACGGACCTCCTTCAATCCAGCTCGGGCCCGTCTCACCGCTTTAGAGACAGTGACTATAGCCTCATCTTGCCCAATAATTCGACTGTGCAAAGCCTCTTCCATCTGCAGAAGCCGACTGGATTCGTCCGCAGTCAAGCGTATCACAGGGATTCCGGTCCACATACTGACCACCTCAGCTATATCTTCCTCAATTACCGTCGGTTTCTCCTGCTTCTGCTCGTCTTGCCACTTCTCCTCCAGTATCTTGATTTTGTCCATCAACTGGACTTCCCGGTCACGCAGCTCCGCACCATACTCGTATTCCTTGCCAGAAATGGCAGCCTCCTTGTCTTTGCGAACCGCTTCCAACGCCTGCCTCGCCGCAGCCAAATCGATGGGTACGGCTCCACGCTTGATGCGCACCCGCGAAGCAGCCTCGTCCATCAAGTCAATGGCCTTATCAGGCAAGAATCGATCTGGTATGTACCTAGCTGCAAAAGAAGCCGCAGCCTGCAAAGCCTCATCACTTATGAACAAGCGGTGGTGCTCTTCATACCGTTCCTTGATGCCTCTCAGAACATCCAAAGTCTCCTCTATGGTTGGCTCAGCCACCGTGACGGGCTGAAAGCGGCGCTCCAAGGCAGCATCTTTCTCGATATGCTTCCGATAATCGTCTAGAGTGGTGGCCCCGATACACTGGATTTGACCGCGGGACAACGACGGCTTCAAGATATTGGAAGCATCAACAGCACCCTCAGCAGCACCAGCACCGACAATAGTATGCAACTCATCGACAAAAATGACACAATTGCCTGCGTTTTTTATCTCGTCAATTACTTTCTTCAGTCTCTCTTCAAATTCACCACGGTATTTCGTCCCAGCTACCAACGAACCTATATCCAGTGTTACCAGTCTTTTGCCTTGTAATGTCTCTGGAACTTCACCCTCCACAATTCGGTGTGCCAAACCCTCAACAATCGCCGTTTTACCAACACCCGGTTCGCCCAGAAGCGCCGGATTGTTCTTGGTGCGACGGCTAAGAATCTGAACAACTCGCTCAATCTCTTTATTGCGGTTAACGATCGGATCGAGCTTGCCAGCTCGCGCCGCGTCGGTTAGATCGATTCCAAGCTGGTCTAGAACCGGTGTCCGGGCAGTGCCCCGAGCGGCGCCACGCGCCTGAGAGGCCCCCTGACTCAGAAGATTGTTGATCTCAGCTTGTGCTCGCTCCGAGGTAATGCCGAAACTCTCCAGTACACCGACAGCCGCTCCCTCACGCTCACGCAACAAGCCTAGCAAAAGATGCTCAGTGCCAATATAGCTATGGTTCAACCGGCGGGCCTCATCCACCGCAAGCTCAATGACCCTCTTGGCCCGAGGAGTAAGCCCGACTTCACCGATGCTGGATCTTTCCCCCCGCCCCACTACAAATTCCACTGCAGCCCGTATCTTATTCGGTGCCGCACCTAGATTAACCAAGACTTTGCTAGCGACACCCTCCTCTTCAGCTATCAAGCCCAGCAGTATATGTTCGGTATCAATGTAGTTGTGTCCAAAATGTTGCGCCTCTTCCTGAGCTCGGGTCAAAGACCGCCGAGCCCGTTCGGAGAATTTCTCAAACCTGTTAGCCATTTCTATCCTTGGTCGTTCACCTTCCGCGTCAACCCCAATCCAGTCCAACCACCCAAATTATAAACCCGTCAGTGCACTCAGTCAAAACACTTGCCAGATCTCAAACACCGTACCGCAATGCAAGCCGAGTTCCACTGGATTCCAGGAAACCCCCTGGCAGTGGCATATTTTCCCAAGGAGTTGCCCCCCAAGTATCGTCTGCGCTGAGGCGTTTCACTTCCGTGTTCGGGATGGGAACGGGTGGTTCCACCTCGCTCTAACCACCAGAGGATCAAGCTTGAATTACAGAACAGCCTGTACTAAATATACAGCCAAAAGGGTTTTTTGTCAAACAACTCGATATACATACTTGACGTTCACATCTCCCCATGCTACGCTTAAGGCCAAGGGCCATTGCCATAGCGAGGTGACAAAGATGAACTACGGGCGTGAATTACTCAAGGGCAGCACGGATTCTCTACTCCTCTGCCTGATTACTTATCAGCCAATGTACGGCTACCAAATCATAAAAGAGCTAGAAAAAAGGAGCCAGGGCTATTTCCAGTTCAAGGAAGGTACGCTGTATCCAGCTCTTCATCGTCTAGAGAGAGCCGGACTTATTCAAGGCAAATGGCAGAAACTACCCACCGGGCAGGAAAGGCGCTACTACTATATGACCCAGGAGGGCAAGAAAGCGTTGGCCGAGAGGTTGGCAGTCTGGCAGCACTTCTCAACGGCCGTGGACCTAATTATGCAGCCGGCAAGCGGCTAGTGGGACGATGGCGGCTAAGTCGAATTACCTTGACACTCTAAGAGGCTACCTCAGACTTGATCCCACACTCCAATCTGATGTGGTGCGAGAGCTTAATGCGCACCTCGAAGACAGAAGCCAGGAACTGAGGGAAGCCGGCCTTTCTGAACAAGAGGCGACCGACACCGCAGCGCAGTTGCTAGGCTCTCCCCGACTTGTAGCCAAGCAAATGTACGAAGCATACGGTCAGGGCGGCTGGCCGCAGGCCATTTTCGCCGCTGTGCCTCACTTCTTGATTGCCTCGCTCTTTGCTCTACGTTGCTGGCACAGCACCGCCTGGTTATCAGCCACATTGCTCGCAATTATCTGTGTTGTTGTCTACGGCTGGTGCCACGGCAAACCCACTTGGCTTTTCCCCTGGTTGGGCTATTGCCTGACTCCGGTAGTAGCCGTCGGTGCTCTACTACTCTACCTGCCGGTCAGCTGGGCCTGGCTCGCAGCCGTGGCTTATGTCCCTTTGGCCCTATTCATCTTGATATCCCTCACCAAGAAAACGATAAAGCAGGACTGGCTGTTTGCATCACTAATGTTACTTCCTATTCCTGTGGTCTTGGGCTGGATACTAGCACTGTCAGCGGGAGACAGGCTTGTACCCTATGAACATCTTTACGACGCCGCTCCCTGGATTGCTTTGAGTTTTGCAGTGTTGGCGACGACCGTGGCGGTTTTTATTCGTGTCAGACAACGCTGGGCCAAGGCCGGGGCTCTGTTAACCCTTGAAATCCTGGTTCTCACAATAGCGGCTTTGGCTGCCAAGAATGCCGTCACCTTCTGGGCTTGGCTACTTGTGATTCTACTATCTCTGTTTTTCCTTCTGAGCCCAGCACTGCTGGAACGGAGAATAAGAGGCAGATAGGCGAGAAATCGTCAAAGCTGCTCGGTTAAGGCAGCGTTTCTTGGCTTCGCTTCAGTCGAACTCCCTAATCAAAGGAGAAAACAGAAAGGGCTATTTCTGCCTCCAGATTCCCCTCTTTGTCTGCCTGGCTTCTTTCTCCACCGCCTCTAGATAGACCTGATACTTGACATCAGGCACGTAGACTTCAGCACAAGCGTAACCCTGCCTTACCATCTCAGCGTTGATAAAGGTACCCTCAACATAAACATAACGCAGTAATCTTCCATATCTATCCTTCTCTGAAATGTCCTTCTCCAACCTAATCCTCTTACCTTCAACCAGTTCTTTGTTTGCTTGCTTTGCCTCGATATAACATAATTCGTCTTTTTCCGGAGCATCTATACCAATGTAGCGTATGTGATAACCACCTTCAATAGCAATAGTATCTCCATCAATAACCCGAGTTACCTTGGCCGCCCCGAGTGGCTCCTGACAGGCCGATGTCAACACAACGAGCAAAAGGAGCGGAATGGCAATCGTGCTTCTAAGGCTCATCCTACTTGCAACCCGAGATATCATCCTGCTAGCTATGAATGTTGAGACAATTCTGCTGACAACAGCCGTCAAGGTCTTGTGCCGGCGAGTTACTCGGCACAGAGATCAACCTTGAATCGGGGCTCCAAAAGACCCTGGTCTTGCCAGTACCTCGGAATGTAATAGCGTAATGAGCATAGAAGAAAAGAGCAGGGGCCGATGACTTCTACCACAAAGTTCCCTGAGGCAGCTGTGCCTTCTTGTGAGCAATTCCCAAGTGCTCACAGGCGAGTCTGGTGGCTACCCTGCCCCGAGGTGTCCGGTCCAAGAACCCCAACTGAAGAAGATAAGGTTCATAGACATCCATTATGGTATCTGCTTCCTCGCTGATAGACGCAGCAACAGTGTCAAGCCCAACCGGACCACAATCGTACTTCTCAATTATGGTGCGCAAAACCTTATGGTCCACTTCATCCAAGCCAATGTGGTCTATCTCCAATCTGGAAAGCGCCTCATTGGCCACAGCCTCGGTGACTACCCCGTTTGCCATCACTTGAGCATAGTCACGCACTCGCTTAAGCAGTCGATTAGCTACCCGTGGTGTCCCTCGAGCCCTGCAGGCAATCTGTGTCAAGCTGGCTTCCTCCACTTCTAGATTAAGAATACCTGCTGAGCGTCTCAAGATTGTCTTTATCGCGGACTCGTCGTAGAAATCAAGGCGATGTATGACGCCGAATCTGTCTCTTAGAGGCGGACTCATCAAAGCATATCGGGTAGTAGCCCCAATCAAGGTGAAACGGGGAAGATTCAAGCGGAGGCTTCTAGCGCCCGGCCCCTTGCCAAGGACTATATCTATACAGAAATCCTCCATTGCCGGATAAAGAACCTCCTCTACAACTCGACTAAGCCGGTGAATCTCGTCAAGAAAAAGAGCATCGTCTTTTCGCAGATTAGTCAAGATAGCTGCCAAATCCCCGGGACGCTCTATTGCCGGGCCTGAGCTAACCTTGATATTGACTCCCATTTCAACAGCGATGATATTGGCTAACGTAGTCTTTCCCAAACCAGGTGGCCCATAAAGCAGAATATGGTCCAGCGCCTCGCCCCGTTTCTGGGCGGCAGCGATGGCTATCTCGAGGTTGCCCTTGACCTTCTCCTGCCCCACGAAATCAATCAAACGCTTTGGTCGAAGGCTTGTATCCAAGGAAACATCCTCAGTGCTGGGCTTGCCTGATATTATCCGTGTTGTCACCTTCCCTTCTCGCATTGCTCAGAAACCAACCGAAGTCTGCCGAGATTATATCACATCCCAGCGTTATCCAATCAAAGCCCGGAAGAGGGAACCTACTAGTACAAGAATCCTCGCTGCGTAGCGAGGATTCTTACAACATGAACCTTATTTCAGGACGAAGCCTCAGTTCTCGCTGGCTTCAGTTGAATTGAGCGGCTTTTCCTCCCCAATATCCGAAGTATCTGCCTGTGGGATTACGGGGCCAGTCTCCTCAGTCGACAATGGAACTGACTCAGTCTCCTCAACCACGAGTGAAGTCAGATCCGTTTCCTCAGCCACGGACGAGTCAGACTCCATCCCCTCGGCCAAGGATGAAGCGGGCTCACCCTCTTCCGCCAATAGTGAAGCTGGTTCAGCCCCTTCGGGCAAGAGTAGAACCGGCTCACCCTCCTCTGCCAGTAGTGAAGCTGGCTCAGCCCCCTCAGGCAAGAACGGAACCGGCTCACCCTCCTCTGCCAAGGGCAAGGCATGGGATGGAATAAGCTTGCCAATGATCACGTTTTCCTTAAGCCCAAGGAGCTTGTCCGTCTTTCCCCAAATTGCCGCCTCAGTAAGCACTCTAGTGGTCTCCTGGAAAGAAGCTGCAGACAACCAGCTACTCGTGTTTAATGAAGCCCGAGTGATTCCCAGAAGGACAGTCTGGGCGGTAGCTGGTTCACCTCCTTCTGCTAGCACCTTCGCATTTATACCCTCGTAGTCGAAGCGGTCGACCAGGTCGCCAGATAGAAGCTCAGTGTCACCCGCGGATTCGACACGCACTCGCCTAAGCATCTGCCGGGCAATAATCTCAATATGTTTATCGTTGATGTTTACCCCTTGGGAGCGATAGACTCTCTGCACTTCTTCAACCAGATACCGCTGCACTGCTTCCCTTCCCATGATACGTAGAATATCTTGAGGGTCAGGAGCACCGTCAATTAGCTGGTCTCCCGCTTTCACCTCATCGCCTGATTCAACGCGAATGTGGGTCCCCGGCGGGATGGCATATTCTCTCTCTTCCTTCTCCTCGTATCGAATGTGAAGGTGCCCGTCGTCGATGACTACTCTGCCGGCAACCCTGGCCATGACCGGATGCTCTTCGACAACTGCCGGTCGTTGGTCTTGCCCTGGCTCTTCAGGCACAGAGGGCACTGAAACGGCGAGTCTCGCTCCAGCCTCAACCCATTCCCCATCAGCCACCGCCAACTCAGCTTCGGGCGGCAACGCGTATTCATCTAGATAGGATTCAGAACTGGTAGCTCTAATCCTGCGTCCCTCCTGAGTATCAATCACCTCGGCGATACCGTCGATTTCAGAAAGAATGGCCAGTCCTCTCGGCACTCTAGCTTCAAAGAGCTCCTCTACTCGCGGTAGACCACTGGTGATATCAGCTTCAACGACGCCACCGGTGTGGAAAGTCCGCAATGTAAGCTGAGTGCCCGGCTCACCAATACTTTCCGCAGCGATAATGCCTACAGCCGTACCGACTCCTACCAGTCCTCTTCTGGCAAGGTCTCGCCCGTAGCAGTATTGGCAGATACCCCGCCGGGAATAACAGCAAAGAGGCGAGCGCACGTACACTTGGGTGATACCACTGTCAGTAATTCGCTTCGCCCTATCCTCATCGATCTCTTCATTCCTGCCAACGATGATCTCACCCGTGCTCTGGTCAATTACATCAACCGCAGCCAAACGTCCGAGCAGACGGTCGCAAAGGGGTGATAACAACCCCCTGTCCTTCTTCTCATACAGCCAGACGCCCTCCTCCGTGCCACAATCTTCTCCGGAAATAATCAGATCTTGAGCCACGTCAATGAGACGCCGGGTGAGATAGCCAGCGTTAGAAGTCCTCAAAGCTGTATCGGCTAAACCTTTGCGAGCACCGTGGGTAGAGATAAAATACTCCATCACGGACAGGCCTTCGCGGAAGCTCGATCTTATGGGGAACTCAATTATCCTTCCTGATGGGTCAGTCATCAGACCCCGCATGCCAGCCATTTGCCTTATCTGTGAGATGTTCCCCTTTGCCCCCGAGGCAGCCATCACATGCACCCCACCGTAGCGTTCCAAGGACTGGGAAATAGTATCCGTGATCTTATCCGTAGTCTCCGTCCAGACTTCAATGGTCCGATTATAGCGCTCATCCTCAGTGATAAGGCCCCGGTTGAACTGGCTCTCAATAACTCGGACTTTTTCATCACCCTCTTCAAGAAGCTTCGCTTTATCGCGCGGCACCTCAATGTCTTTCGCGGCAATGCTCGTGCCCGACTTAGTGGCATAGTCGAAACCTAACTGCTTAAGACTGTCGAGCATAGCAACAGTAGGAGCATTCCCCAGCAAGCGATAGCAGCCTGACACCAAGTCTTTCAAAACAGCCTTATCCACAACTTGATTACAGTAGCGAAATTCAGCAGGCAGAACATCGTTGAACAGGATCCGACCAACACTAGTCTTCATTCGCTGCCCCCCCCCATCCTCGATCCTTACTTCTATTTCGGCATCCAAGCTGATAATCCCCAACTCGTTGGCCAGCTTAGCTTGTTCAGGGTCGCTGAAACGGTGCCCTTCACCCCTAGCCCCACGTCTAATGCTAGTGAGATAATAGCAACCCAGAACCATATCCAGGGTCGGTGCCATTACCGGCTCGCCAGAACTCGGCAGAAGCATGTTATAGATGCTAAGCATCTGTTCTCTAGCCTCTGCTACCGCCGCTCTGGAAAGTGGCACATGAACCGCCATTTGGTCACCGTCGAAGTCTGCATTAAAGGCCGTGCACACCAATGGATGGATCTGTATAGCACTACCGTCAATAAGTACAGGCTCAAAAGCCTGGACGCTGAGACGATGTAATGTTGGAGCCCTGTTAAGTAACACTGGCCGCTCTTTAACCACCTCCGCCAAGATATCCCACACCTCAGGTCTTGCTTTCTCCACCTGCCGCCGAGCACTCTTGATGTTGTGGGCATACCCTTGCTCGATCAGCCGACGCATAACAAAAGGCTTGAACAACTCCAAGGCCATATTCTTAGGCAAACCACACTCGTCGAGCTTCAGTTCAGGTCCGACAACAATAACCGAACGGCCACTGTAGTCTACTCGCTTACCTAGAAGGTTTTGGCGGAAGCGACCCTGCTTGCCTCTGAGCATATCAGACAGCGACTTCAACTTATGAGCGCTACCGATCGCAGGTGCCCGTCCTTTCCGCCCGTTGTCGATGAGCGCATCGACGGCCTCCTGAAGCATACGTTTTTCATTGCGAATTATGATTGCTGGAGCTCCCAAATCAATCAAGCGGCGGAGACGGTTATTGCGATTGATCACGCGCCGGTAGAGATCGTTAAGATCGCTGGTGGCAAATCGGCCGCCGTCTAACTGGACGATGGGGCGTAGCTCCGGAGGCAATACCGGAAGCACGGCCACCGTCATCCACTCAGGCTTATTGCCGCTCCGCCAAAAAGCCTCAACCACCCGCAGTCGCTTACTGGCTTTCTTCCGACGCTGGCCTGAGCTGGATCGCACTTCATCAACAAGTTTCTGGCGTAGATTTTCAAGGTCGATGTCCTTGAGGATGCTTAGTATAGCCTCAGCACCCATAGCCGCTTGAAAGATGTCGCCACATTCCACTTTGAGTTCCTGATATTGAGGCTCGGTAAGAAGCCTCCGCAGCCGGAGGTTTTCTAAGTTTCCTATCCTTATCTCAAGCTCAGCTCTCTTGTCAAGCACGTCTGGCTGCAGCTGATCTACATCACCCGAGGGTTCTTCATCTGGCTCAGCTTCTGTTTCCGTCTCCACAATCTGATTCTCAGATATCTGCTCTGTTTCAAGGGACAGCCGAGCAAGTCTCTCCTTAAGTTGCCTGATTTGCTCCTGTTGTGCTACATCATCAACGGAAGTAACGACATATTGCGCGAAGTAGATGACCCGCTCTAAGTGCCTGGGAGAGATGTCGAGAAGCAACGCTAGCCGACTGGGCACTCCCTTGGCAAACCAGATGTGAGCTACCGGTGCAGCCAGCTCGATATGACCCATGCGTGTCCGGCGTACTCTAGAATGCTCAACCGTGACTCCACACCTATCACAGGTTACTCCACGGTAACGTATCTTCTTATACTTGCCACAATAACACTCATAGTTCTTGGTCGGCCCAAAGATCTTTTCGCAGAAAAGCCCGTCTTTTTCAGGTTTCAGGGTTCGATAGTTGATTGTTTCAGGCTCAATTACCTCACCGTAGGACCAGCTTCTGATTTGCTCTGGCGAAGCCAACGAAATACGGATGGCACTAAAATCATTGACCTCTGTCATTTGTCTCCTCTAGCTCAAAGCGCTCGGCCTAGCGCCAATTCTCTTCCTCTCCTCGAGAAAGCTTATCATTTCTTCTTCATCATTAAGCAGCTCAACGGCGAGCCCCAAACTGCGCAATTCCATAAACAGGACCTTGAAAGACTCAGGAACACCTGGTTGGAGTATGTCTTCACCCTTAACAAGGGACTCATAGGCTTTAGCTCGACCAGCTACATCATCTGACTTCACAGTAAGTAGTTCCTGCAGCATGTGACTGGCACCGTAGGCTTCCAATGCCCATACCTCCATCTCGCCGAAGCGTTGCCCGCCGAATTGAGCCTTGCCGCCGAGAGGTTGCTGCGTGATTAGAGAATAAGGGCCAGTGGATCGGGCATGTACCTTGTCATCAACAAGGTGAACAAGCTTCATCATGTAGATACTGCCTACAGTTATCGGTTGGCCAAATGGCTCACCAGTCCGTCCATCACGGAGAACAATCTTGCCAAATATGGGTGGCGATTGTCTCTCCTCCAGGTACATCTTTTCTACCATCTCCTCCACTTCCCCATCACTGAGGCCATGAACGCTCCTGCCCAAGCCTTCAAGCCATAAACGAAGACAGGCTCTCCTGGGCTCCCCTGGATAGCCATCCTCAAGTACTCGCTCTGTATTGTAGCCATGACCAGCCAGCCAAGCTCTAGCCCTTTCCCGTTCCCCGTTACCGGAACTAGCGCGAGCGGCTGAGTTCGTCACGCGTGACTGCCGAATTATCCAAGCCCGAGCCAGAGCATCCTCAATAGCGGTATTGTCAGCCCCATCGAAGATCGGATTGAGAACCTTGAAATCCAACGTTTCAGCGGCCCAACCCAGGTGGGTCTCCAGAATCTGTCCGATATTCATACGCGACGGCACGCCAATAGGGTTGAGAATGATATCCACCGGTCTACCATCAGGCAAGAAAGGCATATCCTCCTCAGGCAGAATGCGGGAGATGACGCCCTTGTTGCCATGTCTGCCCGCCATTTTGTCTCCCACAGAGATTTTTCGTTTCTGTGCCACCCACACTCGCACCAGTACATGAACCCCCGCAGGCAAGTCACTATGGCTATCGCGCGAGAAGACTCTGACGTCGATTACTTTACCCCATTCGCCGTGCGGCACTCGAAGAGAGCTGTCCTTTACCTCACGGGCTTTTTCACCAAAGATAGCCCGTAGTAGTTTTTCCTCAGCAGTTAGCTCGGTTTCTCCTTTCGGGCTAATCTTGCCCACCAAGATAGAGCCGGGACCAACTTCAGCGCCTGTACGGATGATGCCGAATTCATCCAGATCGCGCAGACTCTCCTCACCTACATTGGGTATGTCTCTAGTGATCTCTTCCACACCCAGCTTGCTCTCCCGGGCCTCTATTTCGTACTTCTCAATATGGATAGAGGTGAACTTGTCGCTCTTTACCAGTTTGTCGCTAATGATAACAGCGTCTTCGAAGTTATATCCTCGCCAGCTCATGAACGCACAAAGGATGTTTTGCCCCAGAGCAAGCTCTCCGTGATCTGTTGCTGAACCATCGGCTACGACTTGGCCCTTTTTGACCTTATCTCCCTTGGACACTGTGGGCCGTTGGTTGATGCATGTCCCTTGATTGGTTCGGACAAACTTGGCCAACGGATAGACACGTTCGTTTCCATCCGTCTCATTGACTGTCACGCGAGTACTGGTAACCGAGACAACCTCACCATCCTCGCGCGCGAATTCCACCTGCCCGCTACACTTGGCCACTTCCTCTTCCATCCCAGTGCCTATCAATGGAGCGTCAGGACGCAGCAAAGGCACCGCTTGACGCTGCATGTTTGACCCCATCAAAGCCCTGTTGGCATCATCATGCTCAAGAAACGGTATAAGGCACGTAGTAACACTGAACACTTGCTTCGGCGAAACGTCCATCAAGTCTACGGCCTCCCCCGGCTCTTTGAGATATTTGCCACCTCTTATGACGCCGATTCTATCCTCAATGAACTCGTTTCTCTGGTTGAGAAGGGCGTTGGCTTGAGCAATAGCATATTGTTCTTCCTGGTCAGCGGTCAGATAGACAATTTCCTCGGAGACGAAAGGAACCACTTGAATAGTCCGGTGAGACAAAGAGGCCAGTTGTTGAGCAATTTCCTTGGTAACCGAAGTTCTCTTGGTGACGACAACACTCCTATCACTGTCGACAACATCCTCCATGATTGTCCTATTCAGCAACTCCTCAACACTATTAGGAACCTTACTGATAACCTTGCGGTAAGGTGTCTCAATAAAGCCGTACTGATCAACGCGGGCATAGGTCGCCAGGGACCCGATGAGACCGATGTTCGGCCCCTCCGGCGTCTCTATAGGACAAATCTTCCCATAATGAGAGTGGTGAACATCACGAACATCAAAACCAGCACGCTCGCGGGAAAGCCCTCCTGGCCCCATTGCTGAAAGGCGACGTTTATGAGTCAGCTCGGCTAACGGATTGGTCTGATCCATGAACTGAGAGAGCTGCGAACCACCGAAGAACTCCCTCATAGCAGCAACTATGGGGCGGTTATTGATTAACGTAGGGGGGGTGGCGGCTTCGGGCCCAACAATGCTCATGCGCTCTTTTATTGTCCGCTCTAGCCGTAGCAGCCCGATGCGAAACTGATTCTGTATAAGATGCCCTGCTGTTCGTACCCGCCGATTGCGTAAATGATCAATGTCATCCGGTTCTTCTACGCCGTTATTGATCAAAATAATGCGCCGGACTATCTCCACGAAATCCTCCGGCGTCAGGGACCGCTGAGCCTCAGGAACCTCAAGACGTAGTCTTTGATTCAGCTTGAATCGCCCCACTCTACCCAGGTCATAGCGTCGTGGATTGAAGAAGAGATTATGCAACAGGGCCTGCGCGCTATCGGGATTGGGCGGGTCACCAGGACGTAATCTCTTGTATATGTCAATCAAGGCGTCAGTCTTGTTCCTGATATCGGGCTCTCTGTCCATCGTAGACTGCATAAAGGCGTGCTCTTCCAGTTTCTCCACGTCTGCGAAAAGCTCGAGTAGCTCGCTGTCGCTGTCGTAGCCAATAGCACGCAGCAGAACCGCCACAGGGATTTTCCTTTTTCCATTCACCTTCGCGAAGATAACATCCCTGCTGGACGTTTCAAACTCCAGCCAGGCACCATGTTCTGGAATCAATTTGGCAAAGCATAGCCGACGTCCGCTCGCCGGGTCTTCGTGGGAGCTGAAATAGATGCCAGGGGAACGGATCAATTGATTGACTACCACCCTTTCCGCACCACTAATTATGAAAGTGCCTTTCTCCGTCATCAGAGGAAGATCGCCGAAGAAGATATCCGTTTCCTTAATCTCTCCGGTCTCCTTAACAACGAGTTGGGCCCTAACATAAAGAGGAGCAGAATATGTTGTATCTCTCTGCCAACACTGATCTACGGAATACACAGGTTGGCGAAACTCATAGCCGACAAACTTCAGCTCCAACCTGGTACCAGTGAAGTCAAGAATAGGTGAGACTTCTTGGAAAAGCTCGTTCAGGCCCTCTTCTTGAAACCAACGAAAGGAGTCAAGTTGAACCTGGATAAGATTGGGGATCTCCAAGACTTGGGGTAGTTTGCCGAAAGATTTCCTTTTTTCCAAGATAACCCTTGGTTCTTCAGACGCTAACGAATCAGACACAGGTCTCGGAGCTCAGAAACCAAAAAGGCCCGACAATTGCAGTTCTCAGTCAAGACATAGACGGTAGCTGTGGATTGCGAATGGGGAATTGCAATGAAAAGACCAAAGCAAAGGCATACGCCGATACCGTAACTTATAAGTCTAGCACCCATTTTGAATTTTGTCAAGCAATTTCAACCGATTTCATAGTTCTTTTTCAAAATTTTTTTGATCACACGCGGGCAGGATTGGCAAAGAAAGCGTCTTGGTGGATAGTCATGCGCTCGCCTGGGCATACAGCAAAACAAGTAGTATCACGCTGCACGTGACGTATCCAGGGTTCCCAAGGCTCTTTCGGACAAAACCAGGCTCAAGCTTGTTGATCTGCCCCCGGTACAGGGATGGTGCGTCTGTACAGTGGATACAGCAAAGCCAGCAGCCTCAACCTACGCCTGCGGCAACTCACATATCCTGCGCAATGTCGCGGCTACATTACGGTCATTGACCTGCGGCATACAGAATTCCAAATAGTCTGTCCCTGGAACAAATTCTTACCCGGGATATGAACTGGCACGCGTACGAGCTGGAGTATAAATCCGCTGCATAGCTGCGGTTTTCCCAACTCCTAAGCAGAGAAAAAGCCTGCGTCCACTATCGTTCATTTTGACTGGCCATTGGAGCGGTGATATAATCTGAATTCAGATAGGCTGCTCAGCTAAGGAGGAAGTAAATGCCATTTCATATGGGCCCGATGGAAATCGGCCTCATTCTGGTTATCGTCCTTATCGTCTTCGGGGTTGGTAGATTGCCCCAGGTCGGCGGTGCCATCGGCAAGAGCATAAGGGAGTTCCGCAAAGCCCGCGCCGGAGAAGAGACGGAAGATAAGGATAAGGATGTTGCCAAATCGAGCGAAACGGAAGCCAAAGACAAGAGCTAGCCGCTAAAGGTTAGAGCGCTTCTCCCTCCGATGCCGCCGCACGGATGAACAGAAGCCCCAGCAAGAGAGTTACGGCCTACTCTGCAGGTTAGCCCTCTGCTATGGACTAGAGCCAAGAGGAATACAATGGACTTCATGGGCATTGGCCCTCTCGAATTATTGCTCGTCCTCATCATAGGTTTCCTTCTCCTCGGTCCGGACAAGTTGCCAGAGATGGCATCCAAAGCGGGACAACTATACCGCAACTTCAAGAAAGCCACCTTTGATCTGAGCAAGACAATCACGGAAGACCTGTCAGCCGAAAAAAAGGCAATCAGCGATGACTTGTCGAGCATAAGTAAGACAATTACCGAAGACCTATCAGCAGAAAGAGACTCAGTGATAGCCTCGGCAGCGCAGTCCGACGAAAAGGTGAACATGGAGAGCACTCCAAACAGAACACCACCACCACCCCGGTCAGACGAAGACCTAGATGAGCGATGACACCAAACTCACCTTCATGGGCCACCTGAGGGAGCTCCGCTCCTGCCTGCTTAGAACAGTAATTGCTCTAGTCGTTGCCCTCCTTGTCTGCTTTGGCGTGACCTATTACTTCAAGGACTTCGTCTTCGGAATACTGACAAAACCAGCCCTGGAACAAGTGCCTGACCTGCCCATTGTCTTCACCGAAGTCACCGAGATGATGGCCACCTATATAAAGGTAACGCTCTATACAGCACTAGCCCTCGTCCTGCCTTTCGTCATTTACCAGATCGTGATGTTCATCCGACCGGCGTTGACAAGGCGAGAGAGAGGTTACCTCTACCTGCTTTTGCCGTCGGTGTTTATTCTGTTTACTGCTGGGGCTGTTTTTGCCTACTTCATCCTGCTTCCGCCAGCTTTCAACTTCCTGCTTACATTCGGCGGCGACATTGCCGAACCCATGATAAAGGTGGGGAACTATGTCTCCGTACTAACAAGGCTGATCTTCTGGATTGGCATGTGTTTCGAAATCCCTCTCGTCATGTTCTTCTTGACCAAGATCGGCGTTGTCAGAGCGGAGTGGCTGGCGAAATACCGCCGCTTTGCCTATGTTTTGGCTTTCATCCTGGGTGCCATTATCACCCCCACCTTTGATCCCGTCAATCAAAGCCTAGTAGCTGTCCCTATCGTTTTTCTTTACGAACTTGGTATACTCTTATCCAAGCTAGCCCGGCGAAAAAAGGCAGAACTTGCTTGAACCGGGAGCTAAGATAGGACCGAGGGAGCGTTTGAGTCCCGGTGGGCTTCGCGGACTTCAAATCCGTCGGGAGGCATTAGAAGTGTCTCCGGTGGGTTCGACTCCCATACGCTCCCGCCACGCCTTTGCTTAACACTCCCGATATGGACAACCGATTGGTAGTCTTTCACTATTAAGCACATTGGACTTGAGCTCTCCTCAAGAGGGGAATAAGGGGAATTCCATTTCGGTTTGGGTGGGTGTATAATTCGCAAATGAAGAGCCAACCAAATGGCTGAAAGGAGGAGGGGAAAATGGGAACCAAGGGTCGGAAGAACGTAAAGAAGTCCAAGAAGCAAAAGGGTAAGAAGAAGTAGGCAAATCAAACGTGCTTCCCGATGAACTGTAAGTACAGAATGGACAGAACGAAGTTAGACCTCAGGAATGATAGTCCATCGCCGACACTCCCTCCCTCTCCAAAGCTGTAACTGCATTCCGCACGCCCAGGGACTTACACCTTCGATGGTGTTTGGACTAGTATTGACAAACAAACCGCTGCCGCTTAATTGCGCCCAGAGGAAGTCAATACTGAGTCCGACAGTCTGACAGGATGGAATAATGGATAGGTTAGTAGTATTGTCGGTCGGTGATAGTTATCACCTGCAATTTGGCAAAGACCGTATTGTTTATGCGGGTATGCCATCAGAAGACGTGTATTCCATCGTGCAAAGAAAATGGGAATTTCTGTATCGGGGATTTGCTTGGAATCTCTTCTATCCCAAAGAGCGAAGTAGAATCACCATAGACGGAGTCAATATCCTGGTAGAAAGCGCTACTCCAGATGAAATCCGATTGCGGGTTTGATAGTAACCAGTAGGTACTTAATAGATATGTCCATAAGGGAAGTTGCTAAATTGAGTGCCTTTGTCCTACTTATGATAGGTACGATTGGTCTTCTGATGAATGAGCTCATCTTCGACTCGGGTAGAGTCACCACCCTCACATTCGCTGCTCTAAACGTCCTAGGACTAGCCATCCTGGCTTTCACAACCTGGGGCACCAAAAAGAAACCTCACTCTCCAAAGTCGTGACCATGCTCCGGAGGCACAGGTCACCTACCTGAGCACTCGCTCGTCGCCTACGCGGCGTGTCAGCTTCTTTTCGTCCATGTATTCTAGAAGCGCTTTGGCATACTTCCGGCTAGTATTTAGCATGTCTCGCACCTCGGCAAGCGTCACCCTACCCTGCTCCTTCGCATGAGCTATGACTTTGTCCACCATTTCCACATAGGCTGACGCAGAGAAGATGACACCATCCGCCACTTTCACTACTTTTCCTTCTTCGATGAGCAGACTGAGCAGGTCAGGTTCAAGGGTCACCTCTCCAGGCGGAGAATAAGGATTAGCATTCAGGGCGCGAAGAAAGGTATCAATTCTTGCCTGCTGCTCTTCGGTGAGTCGAACCTGGTAAGAAGGAAGGCGGACGGCCACTCCTTCTTCGGCCAGAATACCATCATTGAAAAGCTCCCCTAAGGCCGCGGAATGTGGCGCCAGCCTCAACCTGCTGCTCAATTCCCCTTTGGGCATGCCCGCTCTGGTGGGGAACCTTCGATGATAGTCTTCCACAACAGCCACTGCCTTCTTGGCCAAACGCTCCCACCCGGAACTGGTGAAAAGAAGGCGGTGGTCCCCTCGCCCAATTGCCACCACTTCTCTCTGCTCAACAAGCCAATCCACAACGCTACGAGTCTCATCAGCCGAGAGATTGCACTCAACTGATAGCGACTCCAACTCCAGGGGCTGACTCATTTCCAGCGTGGCAACCACCACCTCCCCCTCCGTGCCCTCTCCTCTAACCTCCAGGCTCTTGATAACAGCAGGACGGAACCGTCTATGCCGCGCTGCGTGAGAGCTAGCAATGCTGCCACCACCCAACGTATCCATTGGCGAACGGATAATGAAATGGTCGCCTTTAACCACAGCCACTGACTTAGCCAGAGCAAGCTGAGCCCAAACAGTATCTCCGGGACCAACTTCCTCCCGTTCCAAGAGATGGACTCTGGCCATAACCTCAGCGGCACCAGTGTAGAAGCCAACAGTAGCACCATGGCGCAAGGGATGCTTCAAGTCCGAGAGCATGCGAAGCCTAACGTCAAGCCTTGTTGTCGGTACCAACCAGCCTGGCCGAGTAAGCACATTCCCGCGCTCCAATTGAGAAGTAGCGACTCCAACCAGGTTAGCCGCTACCCGACTACCCGGACTGGCCGTATCAACGCGAGTCTTGTGACTTTGCAAACCCCGCAGCCTAGCTTTTAGCCCTAAGGGAACAATCTCTACGTCCTCTCCCACCGATAGTAAGCCATCTATTAACGTTCCGGTGACTACAGTACCAGAGCCCGCTATGGTAAAAGCTCGGTCTACAGCAAGCCTAGGCCTACCTCTATCTCTTCTAGGCTCGGCCGTCAGCAGGAGCTCGTCGATAACAGAAAGCAAACCTGACAACCCTTCCCCAGTGACCGCCGACACAGCAATGACAGGGGCATTAGCTAGTGTGGTCGACTTCATGAGGTCCTCAACCTCCAGCCTCACCAAGCTCAGCAATTCCTCGTCCACCATGTCTCTCTTGGTAATGACAACGACCCCTGTCTTTATGTCAAGCAGGTTTAGTATGGCCAGATGTTCCCTGGTCTGTGGCATTATCCCCTCGTCAGCAGCGACGATAAGTAGAGCCAGGTCGATTCCACCCACTCCAGCCAGCATATTCCTGACGAAACGCTCATGCCCGGGGACATCAACAACCCCAACCTCGCACCCGCTGGGCAGCTTCAGCCAGGCGAAACCCAGGTCGATGGTCATGCCCCGCTCTTTTTCCTCACGGAGCCGGTCCGGGTCTATTCCCGTCAATGCGTGCACCAGAACCGACTTGCCGTGGTCGATATGACCCGCGGTACCTACCACAAACGTCCTATTTGCTTGTGCCATACGTGCGTCCGGAGTAAGTGCACAGGTGCCTCCGTCACAGAATCGACAGCGGAGAATTGACGGATAACCCGCGCTGGTGCTACCTCAGGCTTTCCTTTCCCCTGCGAAGTGTCTGGAGTAAAACGCCATCCTCTTCAGGAAGAACAGACCTGGGATCGAGAAATAGCACATCCTCGTTTATGCGTCCGACAACTGGTGGCTCCTGACACCGTAGCCAGTGGGCCAACGACGCAGCCGTATTCTTTCCCTTCTTTTTCCCACCAATGGCGACAAGCCTGGTGTGAAGCGTATTCCCAGGTAGACTCCCTCCCCCTATCATACTCTCTCCTTCAACTACCTCGGCCAGGCCGTTGAGAGCCTCTACCCAGAGGCTAGCTCGCCTCTCGACTTCGTCCAGCGGCATGGATATCATGCGCCATATGGGGACCTTTTCCACTGCCTCGTCTTTCAGGTAATGGACCAATGTGGCGGCTAGCCCGGCCAGCCTTATTTTGTCGATTCGGACTGCCCGAGCCAACGGATGCTTTTTCAGTTTATCGACGAGGGACTTCTTGCCTACGATAATCCCCGCCTGAGGACCGCCCACAAGCTTGTCCCCGGAAAAGGAGGCCAAGCCAACGCCTTGAGCAACGCTCTGTTGCACAGTAGGCTCGGGGCCAAGGCCAAACGCGGTCGTGTCCAGGAAACAGCCGCTGCCCAGGTCATCCAGCACAGGAAGGCAGTGTTCGTCGCCGAGCGCGACCATATCTCCAAGCGTAACCTCATGAGTGAAACCCTCCACCCTGAAATTGCTGGTATGGACACGCAGTAGCGCCCCCGTTCTGACGCCAATCGCCCCCTCGTAATCGAGAGCATAGGTGCAGTTGGTAGTCCCCACCTCCACCAACTTCGCCCCGCTCTGTCTCATAACGTCCGGGATACGAAAGCCACCACCGATCTCTACAGCCTGACCCCGGGAGACAATGACCTCCCTTCCTTTGGCCAAGGCGGTGAGGGCCAGTAGCACAGCAGAAGCATTGTTATTCACTACCAGCGCAGCCTCGGCTCCAGTCAATTGGCACAGGAGCTGTTCGATGTGGACGTGGCGAGAACCTCTAGCCCCGCTATCAAGATCGAACTCGAGGTTGCAATAACCCTTGGAAACCAGGTCCATAGCACCTGCTGCCTCATCGCTGACCGGAGCACGACCCAAATTCGTATGAAGTATTACCCCACTGGCATTGATTACAGGGCGCAGGCTTGGCTGTGCTAGCGCCTGTGCGCGGGAGCAGACAGAGTCTATTATCTCATCAATAGAAGGACATGGATTCCCAAGTGTGATGAAAAGACGGTCCTGGTCAAGGCGTTGCCGAACCAAGTCGACCACCAAGGCGTGAGGATAAATCTTCCGAAGCTGCCTTATCCGCTCTTCAGAAATCAACCTGTCCACACTAGGGAGATTACGAAGTTCACTCTGCATGGTACTCAGACATTCTACTATACCTACAACGAGTTTGAAAATCGCTCGCAGTTCACGCCTGACATTGGCCGAGCGAGGGAATTAGGCAACAAGAGCTACGTAGACGAGCAACTGCTTGAAAAAACGTCAAGATTGCTGATTACGTGGGGGAAAAGAGCCACCTCCCCTTTCTTCAGGAAAAGCGGCAGACGCGAGTAATTACTTCGACTCCAAGGCTTCGCCACATATTGCATTGTCTTGTATGTGCTGCATAAGCCTTTGGTTGTTTTGAAGAATCTGGACTACCAGTATATATTCTCACTTGGTGAAGCAGCCTAGTTGCACCAACTGGTGGCCGCGAGCAAACTAGTTTGCCCAATTCTAAGGGGTCTATTTGCCCACAATAATGTGGGTCGGAATCGCCAAAGAATGCACGCTTTGCCCCCTTGTAAATGTTTTTACCATCAATTAAAGAGTACAAGCCTTGCGGGTTGCATTAAGCGATATCCTCATTAAAACAAACCTCGCCAGTCCAACCCTTGAGAGGCTGAACGGCGAGGAAGAGTGTCATATATATGGCACATGCTGTTGACGTTGTCAATAAGACATATGTTCTATTAACTAACATTATGTCCAAACTGACCCACTACCCAAGTTTGTGTAAGCTTCCATAACATAATTTCTTTTGCTGGTCCTGCTCAAGGTCACATTTCATCGAAGAATGCAGTCGGAGGTTAGCATCCTTGCTTTGCTTCTGCAGCTAACCGAATGCTAAAATATGCCGCTGCGCCAAACACCCGGTTTGCGCACACAGAGGAGACACATGGACAAATCCATACCTCCACGCCTCACGGAAACCGTCAGCGGAGCCGGCTGAGCTTCCAAGTTAGGTCCGGGAGACCTAAACGAGGTTTTGTGCGGCTTGCCTCTGATACCTGACCGGAACGTGATTAGGGGCATGGAAAGCCTGGACGACGCCGGCGTCTACAAGCTGAGGGACGACCTGGCCATCATCCAGACCGTTGATTTCTTCACGCCTATTGTCGATGACCCTTACGATTTTGGCCAGATTGCAGCGGCCAACGCCCTGAGCGACGTCTATGCTATGGGCGGCAAACCCTTGACCGCCATGAACATCGTCTGCTTTCCGGCGAAGCACATGGACATCTCGGTTCTGAAAGATATTCTCCGCGGTGGGATAGACAAGATGCGCGAAGCTGGAGTCACGCTACTCGGAGGGCATAGCATAGACGACGCAGAGTTGAAATACGGCCTTTCGGTCACAGGTACGGTGCACCCCAAACGCCTGGTGACCAATTCCGGAGCCAGGGCAGGAGACAAACTCGTACTGACCAAACCCCTCGGAACGGGAATCATAAACACAGCTCAGAAGGCAGGCATGGCCAGTAAGAAGACAATAGCGAAGGTCACAAAATGCATGGCGTCTCTAAACAAGGCAGCCTCGGAAGTGATGCAAGAGTTCGAAGTCCATGCCTGCACCGACATTACCGGCTTCGGACTGCTCGGCCACATTTCTCAGGTGGCTCAGCAAAGTAAGGTAGGCATAAAAATCCTCGCCAGCTCAGTTCCTTTCTTCCCAGAAGCGAAGAAGTTCGCCAAGGAGGGGTTCTGCCCCGGTGGTTTGCATAGAAACAGAGAGTTCTACTCCGAAATGGTTGAATTCTCCAGTCAGGTGCCTGACTACATGAAAGATATCTTCTTTGACGCCCAGACCTCAGGCGGCCTGTTGATCTCGGTAGCCCCTGAGGCGGCAGAACGCTTGCTGGACAAATTAAAGAAAGCAGGCGTACAGGATGCAGCGATTATTGGGGAGGTAGTCGCCAAGCCAAGACGCAGGACTCTGGTAGAGTAGAAAGGGATAGCGCCAGTCGCCCGAGGTGTTCGAGCGTCATCACGCTGAGATTTCACATCTTCGACCCGACGATACCCTTGGCAATCCTGACTCAGTTCACGTACCTTGTACAGAGTCGGACGTTTGGCCAGTTCGCAGCACAGGCAGACTGACTGGACAGCGCTCCCCCAGCCACAGACAGGGAAGGCTAATGAGTACTAGAAAGGCAGCCATAAGACAATTTGCCACCGCGGTAACGGAGGAAACCATAATGGCAGACTTGGAGACGCTACGTCAGAAAGCGCTGGAAC
>CAZTRR010000009.1:15220-34889 GCA_964616785.1 uncultured Dehalococcoidales bacterium | reverse complement strand
GGGGAACTGAAGCTGGGCATCGTCTACATGGGTGTAGAAAGTGGCGATGACAGAGTGCTCCAGAAGGTGGGTAAGGGGGTTACTCATGACCAGTTGGTCGAAGCCGGAAGGAAGGCTAGGGAGGCAGGGATTACCCTTTCGGTGACGGTGATCCTGGGGCTTGGGGGTGTTGAGGGAAGCGTGGAGCATGCGCTGGAGACGGCGAGGGTGCTGACCGAGATTGACCCGGAGTATGCGGGAGCCCTGACCCTAACGCTGGTCCCGGGTACGCCATTGTATGAGCAGTGGAGGGAAGGTGGTTTCTCACTCATTACCCCGTTTGATTCTTTGACAGAATTGAAGGTGATTGTCGAGAACGCTGGCTTTACGGACTGTTTCTTTAGTTCGATGCACGCCTCTAACTACTACTCCGTCCGGGGGAGACTGCCTCAACAGAAACCGAGGATGGTCAGAGAGCTGGAGCGAATTCTGGCCAGGCGAGACCCGGCGTTGCTTCGCCCCGAGTTCTTCAGGGGACTGTAAGGGGGCAACTGAACCTTGAGTGCAAATTCTGCTTGGTCGTTGTGCCTCTTTTCTTATGTCACTGCGATGGAAGCAAGCGCACAGAAATGCTAGATTCGAATATGTAAACCCCAAATATGTTAAAAAGTTCCTCATGTTCAGGATCTAGCGCTTAAGATTTCGACGTTAGTGTATCACCTTCACCTAGCCTCTCCCGTCAAGGGAGAGGAATAGATGGTCTATTATCTCCTATTAAGGAGGAGAGGGATATCAGACAGAGAAAGAGTTCCCCCTCCCCTGGTGGGAGGGGGTTAGGGGGAGGGGGCTCCTCTTGCATTGCAAGCTGAAGCTGCGAGGAACAAAGCGACGAAGCAGGCCGCGAAGCAATCTAACGGTTGTCCCCCCTCTGAGATTGGTTCAGCAGAACTCACGGATTGTGATGGGAAGTTGAGCCGTGCCGGGCGGGCCGTGTGGCAGCTTCGTCAGGCTAGACGTACTCTACAATCTCGGTGAGGCTGTGGATTCGGGGGCAGTCCGTGATGTCCGTGAAGAAGTCATTGCGGTCGACCAGCACGCCCTTCATGCCAACGCCCCGGGCGCCGACAATATCCAGGTCGTACTGGTCGCCAACGTATATGGCTTCCTCGGGCCTGACCTGGGCTTTCTTGAGCGCAGCTTGGAATATCTCCGGTTGGGGCTTGTCACAACCTACCTCTGAGGAGGTTACCTTGAAAGCGAGGTATGAGTTTAACCCCATCTCTTCATACGTTGACTCCATATCCTGAGCGACGTTTGATATGAGTCCCAGGATTAGGCCGCGCCTTCTCAGTTCCTCCAGCGCGGGTAGGGTGTCATCGTAAGCCTTGAGTTTCCAGTCAAACTGCCGGAGCTTTGCCAGTAGCTGAAGAGCAGTGTCACGGCTGAGTTGCACTCCAGCCCCAGCCAGTATCCTGCTGGCATATTGGACGTAGAAGTCGATTTTCTCCTCTTCCGATCTGTTATCAATTGGTGAGCGAGAGTTCTCACCGCGGTAGTACATGTCTGCCGCTGGCAGGGAGTTGAAGAGCACCTTGGCCTCTACTTCAATGCCGAGCTCGTGGCAGGTGCTGACGTATATCTCTTCCCGGGGGGGATAGTGGCTGGCTAGGGTGTTGTAGAAGTCAAGAAAGACTGCCTTGATCATACCGGGTTTAGATTATCGTGCAAAACCACCTTGTGTGTCAAACTAAGTGTCGATTAGCCCTATCTGGTTCCAGGTGAAGCCGTCGTTGGTGGTTATCGAGAAGGCACTCTGCCCACCGCTGGTGCCGCAGTAGGCCGCTTCGCCGTTAGGGGACCAGGCTACCCGCGCTTGGCTTGTTCCGGTAGGCGGTTTCTGGCTATTCTGCCACGTGGGGCATGTTGACTGCGGGTTGAGTGTGCAGTACACCTGGGTACTGGGGCAAAAGGGGGTTGTTGACGCCGTCGCGGCCCCGGCAAGCAGCTTGCCCCGGCTATACATGCCGTAGTGGGCCAAACTACAGATGACATCGTTGCGGACCAGGAGTCGGTAGCAGACGTAGGTGTCTATGCGGTAGACGTCGTCGTTGGCATTACCCGCGGTGGCTACTCCTGGCGGGTTGTCGCTCCAGCAAGCGTAGACATGCTGTCGTGAGGGGACTGTTCCCGCATAGTCGGCTGGCAGGGCCAGGTCGGCGTATGTCAACGGTGTCCCCGGGGTATCCTGGCCTGATTCACAGATTTCCACCGGGTAGCTCGGGAAGGAGTTCCAGGTTGTGCTGTTTGAGCCAAGGTCTCTTAGGCCGATGTAGAGGTAGGTGTCCTCCGTGTCCGGCGCTGAGCCGCTGGCGACGATAGCCATGAGTGTTCCGTCACTGGAGAAGCTAGGTGAATACTCGATCGCGAAAACGTCGGTACCGAATACCGCCGGTGTAGGCAGCCAGCCGTTTGCTCCCGTGCTCACGTCCTGCCAGCCGCTGGGGAAGTGGTTCACCACGTTTACCCGGACTTTGCCGCCGCCGTTTCCCGTTGAGGTACCGACGGCTAGCTCCCGGCGCAGACTGCCGTAACAGGGCGAGATGGCAAGGCACCTGACTCGTTCGCCAGGGCCTAGATTGGCGGCCAGCCTAGTGGTGCCGAAACTGATACCGCCATCGACGGACAAGTATACTTCAGTATTGGCGTTGGTGACTACGGCGACGACGTCAGGGTTGTCCGGGGCTATAGCCAGGTCGTCCCAGCTTGCCGCTCCGCCAATGCCTCTTGATATGTCAGTCCACCCGTAGCCACCGTGGCCCGACTTGTACAGCCGGGCGTTGGCGGAGTCAACCGCGTAAACCGTGTTGTCGTAGGCAACAGCGATGCGGCTTACGTCACTGCCGGGCACGATGAGCAGGCGACTGTCGCCAGGGATTACAACTACCTCTTGCTCCTCTTGCTCGGCCGGTGTGGTGACTATGGTGAACGCGCTGACCGCGGGAGTTGCGTCGATATTGCCGGCCGTGTCCCGTGCCTTGACATAAAACATATATGGGCCGTCGGGCAGCTCGGTGTAGGTCCTGGTGGTATTCACTATGAACGGGCAGTATTCCGTGTCATGACCTTCAAGGTAGCACGAGTAGACCAAATGGGTGGCTGGGGTTGTATCATCACTGCCCGCCACTCGAAGGTGACTTCGTTGTAGTCTACAGTGTCAGTGGGGCCACTGATAATTGCTGTCTCTGGTGGTGTGGTGTCCGGGGCAGGGGGCTCCGGTGCTGGTGGTGGGGCAGGTGGTGGTGGAGCTGAGCGCCAAGCAGTGCAGCCGGCGCCCGCCGTGACTAGCATAATCAGGCACAGGACAGATAGCGCTGTAAGCTTGTTCCTCATTTCCACCAGCCAACCGTAGGCGCAATTGATGAATTGCCCCTACCGCCGATCGCGGTGCTCTCAGTTCCGCGATGGTGTGATTCCAATTGGGTCATACTCGTAGTTTATCAGTAGTGTATTGAAACTTTCAATTACACGGTGGTTCGATTCTGGGCTACTCGATGTCTTTTGACAGTAATAGCTAAAGTTGATAAGCTTGGAGAAGCTTAGGAGGAGGTGAAAGTGCCTGAGAAAACACTCAGAGTAGACATGGAGAAAATCGTCTCGCTGTGCAAGCGGCGGGGCTTCATCTTCCCCAGCAGTGAGATTTATGGCGGTCTGGGGAGTTGCTGGGATTATGGGCCGTTGGGAGTGGAGTTGAAGCGGAATGTTAAGAACGCGTGGTGGCGAGCAGCCGTCCAGGAACGAGACGACATGGTGGGCATAGATGCCAGCATAATGATGCATCCCCAGACTTGGGTGGCGAGTGGCCATGTGGACGGGTTTTCTGACCCTTTGGTAGAGTGCAAAGGTTGTCACCTGAGATGGAGGGCTACTGACTTGAACGGCAATAGCTGTCCCGATTGCGGTGGCGAACTCACCGAGCCCAAGCTGTTCAACTTGATGTTTAAGACCTTTATGGGTCCGGTAGAGGATGACGCCAGCGTTGTTTATCTGCGTCCAGAGACAGCGCAAGGCATGTTTGTCAACTTCGACAACGTGCTGGATAGCTGTAGGAAGAAGTTGCCTTTCGGGATTGCGCAGATAGGCAAGGCTTTTCGGAACGAAATCACGACGGGCAACTTCATCTTCAGGACCAGAGAATTCGAGCAGATGGAGATCGAGTACTTCGTCAAGCCGGGGAGCGATGAAGAGTGGTTCAACTACTGGGTGAAGGAGCGTTTTGATTGGTACCTGCACCTCGGCATGAGGCAGGAGAACCTGCGTCTCCGCCAGCACAGCAAGGACGAGCTGGCCCATTATGCCAAAGATTGCTACGATATCGAGTACCTTTTCCCTATGGGGTGGGCAGAGCTGGAGGGCATTGCTAACCGTGGTGACTTCGACCTTGTTCAACATGCCAAGTATAGTGGGAAAGGCTTGATGTATTTCGATGAGGAGGCTGGCGAGCGCTACACTCCCTACGTTATTGAACCTTCCGCTGGTGTTGACCGCTCGGTGCTGAGTTTCCTCGTAGATGCCTATGATGAAGAGCTGGCTGAAGGGGAAACGAGGGTAGTCCTGCATCTTCACCCCGAACTGGCCCCAATCAAGGTGGCTATTCTGCCTCTGAGCAGAAACGCGAAGCTGGTCCCGCTGGCCAGAGAGGTGTATGCTGAGCTGCGCCGCCAGTTCATGACGCAGTATGATGATGCTCAAAGCATAGGCCGGCGTTATCGTCGGCAGGACGAAATCGGCACTCCCTTCTGTGTTACTATTGATTTTCAGTCGCTCGAGGATAATCAAATTACCATTCGTGAGCGAGACGGTATGACGCAGATCAGGTTGCCCGTAAAGGACCTCGTGAGGACTCTGCGGGCTAAGCTGAGCGGTGAGACTTTCGCTACTCAGGATCTGTGGACAGCGAGAACGGTTGACGCTATCAAAGAATGAAGATCCTGCATTTTGCTGACCTTCATCTAGGTGTGGAGACCTACGGCAGTGTCGATCCAGCCACGGGGCTGTCGACGAGGTTGCTTGACGTCCTCAGAGCTCTGGACGAGGTGGTGGAATATGCCGTAGGCAATCAGGTGGACATGGTCCTTTTCTGCGGTGATGCCTACAAGAACCGTGACCCTTCTCAGACTCAACAACGAGAGTTTGCCAGGCGGTTGAGGAGGCTGTCCGAGGCGGGAATTCCGGTTTTCCTCCTTGTAGGCAATCATGATTTGCCGAGTGCCATAGGCCGTGCTACCGCTGTAGAGATTTTTGATACCTTGGCTGTTAGCCATGTCTACGTCGCTAACCGTCCGGATATCTACCGCATCCCGACCAAGCAAGGCCTTGTTCAGGTGGTAGCCTTACCTTGGCCCAGGCGAAGCGCTCTTTTGAGTCGGGAGGAAGCAAAGGACCTTAGCATAGACCAGGTCAATGACCGACTCCAGGAGATAATGACTGCCAGGCTGCTGGGCCTCATGTCTGAACTTGACCCAGCCTTGCCGGCGGTGTTGGCTTGCCATGTATCCGTCTCAACGGCCAAACCTGGATCAGAAAGGAGCATGGTGGTCGGCAGAGACCCCGTTCTGCTGTTGGGTAGTATTGCCCAACCCGTTTTTGATTACCTGGCTTTAGGCCATGTTCACAAGCGGCAAGTCTTGTCCGAGGATCCACCAGCGGTCTATGCCGGTAGCCTGGAGCGCCTCGACTTCGGCGATGAAGGCGAGGACAAAGGTTTCTACGTGGTTGATATTGAGCCGGGATCTGGGGACAAGCGTGTAACCTATGAATTCCACAAGGTTGACGCCCGCCGCTTTCTGACTGTAAGAGCCGATATCGATGCTGACAAGCCTGACCCTACAGCTACTATTCTAGAAGCTATTGCGCGGCAGCAGGGCGCAATCAAGGGGGCTATAGTCAGGCTTCAGCTTTCCCTCCCGGGCACTCTGGAAGCTCTGGTTCGGGATGCCGAGGTTTACAAAGCTCTCAAAGAGGCTCACTATGTCACTATTAGCAAGGAAGTCAGGCAGGAGGCGCGCCCCAGATTAGGTGACTGGGCGAGCGAAGAACTGACGCCGATTGAAGCGCTGAGGATTTATTTGGAAAAGAAGAATGTGCCGAGGGAGCGTCAGGAGATCCTGCTTGAATATGGGACAAGGTTGATACGGGAGGCGTCATCGGAGCCTTCAGAGACTACGGTGGTAGAAAGGTAGGGTCAGGTGAAGATCGGTATAAGAGGTAAGATCCTCATCGCTTTCTTGGCGTTAACGCTCACTTCGGTGGGCTTCATCAGCGCCATTGCGTTTCGCAGCATATATGAGGTGGGCTGGGTTAGTAAGCAGAACACCATTGAGATGGGAGACACCATTGTAGAGCAGAGCATTGCCGCGTTGGAAGACCTGGGCAGGACAATGATAGAGCGGAGGGCAGCCCATGTGGCTGAGGAGATGAGGCTTTTTGTTGAGCTTGAACCAGGACTGGAGGTCTCCGAGTGGATGGGGAATGATGAGTTGCGGGGGATTGCTGTTCAGACTGTGGGGCAGACTGGGAATACGATGGTGTATGACACGTCGTACGTGGTCTATTTCCACGCGGACCCGAAACTTGTAGGCACTAACCTGCACAGGGTAGCCGGTGAGCCGACCCATTTCTGGGGTATTATGGAAAGGAGTCTGGCGGGGGAGGCTTCTGGTTATTACCACTGGGAAGACGAGGAGGGAAACGTTCGTCTGAAGTACATGCATTGTGCTCCTGTGGAGGGGACCGACCTCATAGTGGCCGCCTCTACCTACATTGACGAGTTCTCGGCACCTGCTGAGGAAACGAAAAGACAGATAGCTTCTGCCGTCACAGCTACAAGTCGATATATCGATGAGCAAATGGAGAAAGCTCAATGGACATTCAGCACCATCATCATCGGAGTGGTTCTTGTCGCCTCTCTGGTTATATTCCTGTTGGCAAGGGCAATTACCAGGCCAATCCTGGCCCTCACCAAAGGCGCCGAGGTGATAGGCAAAGGTGAGCTCGACTATAGCATCAAGACAGACACCGGTGATGAAATCCAGCAGCTGGCCGAGCAGTTCAATGCCATGGCGAGTGCCCTGAAGGCGTCTTATACTAACTTGGAGCAAAAGGTCGAAGACCGAACCAGACGGGAGCGACAGCGGGCGGAGCAACTGCGCACCATAAATGAAGTGAGTCGTAAGATCAGCTCTATCGTGAAAGTCGACGAATTGATTCCATATGTGGGTAACACGCTTCGCCAGACCTTTCATTACCACAATGTCAACATATTCCTCTTTGAGCCGAGTTCAGGCAAGCTTGCACTCAAGGCATTGTCTGTGAGCGGACAGAAGGGGTTCATACCGGTAGGTGTGCCGCTCGAGGTGGATGAGGAGGGTATAGTTGGCTGGGTAGCCCGAAGCGGCGAACCTCTACTGGCGAGCGATGTAGAGAAGGAACCCCGGTATCGCGCCGTTGATGCCCTGAGCGACACCAAGTCTGAGCTTGCTGTTGCCATCAAGATAGGAGAGAAGGTCTTCGGTGTTCTGGACATAGAGAGCACGGAGGTGGATGCTTTTGGTGAGGCAGACCTGTTCACCGCCCAGACTCTGGCTGACCAATTGGCTGTGGCTATTGACAATGCCCGCCTCTATGAGGAGACTCGTCAGATGGCGGTGATGGAAGAGCGAAACCGCATGGCAAGAGAGATGCACGATACGCTGGCCCAGGGGTTTACCGGTATCATCTTGCAGCTAGAGGCCGCGGAACAAGCGTTGGACAGTAATCGCCCGGAGATGGAGCGACACCTGAACCAGGCTCGAAGTCTGGCTCGGAAGAGCCTGGCTGAGGCCCGACGCTCAGTATGGAATCTCCGCCCTGAAGCCTTGGAGCAGCTTCCCTTGGCCGAGGCCCTTGGGCAGGAAGTGGATAGGTTCTCGCAGGAAACAGGCGTAACTGCTCGCTTTGCGGTTTTTGGTGACAGGCGTGGTCTGCCGACTGAGATGGAGGCTGGTCTTCTGCGCATCTGTCAGGAATCACTTGCTAATGTGAAGAAGCATGCCAAAGCTAGTGAGGTGGAGGTTGATTTGACTTTCGACGAATCAACGTTAAGGTTGAGCATTAGGGACAACGGTGTGGGTTTCAGGCCGGGGGCCCTGACCAAAACCAGTAAGAAACGGCGTACGTTTGGGCTGATAAGCATGCAAGAGCGCGCCCGTGGCTTGGGTGGCACGTTTGATGTGCAGACCGAGAAAGGAAAAGGAACGCTGGTGAGGGTAGTCATCCCTATCAACTAGGAGGTGCCATGGCGGAAGCTATAAAGATCCTGATTGCTGATGACCATCCGGTAGTCAGAGAGGGGCTATTTGCTATGCTGAGCAGGGAGCCAGACTTCGAGGTGGTTGGGGAGGCCAAGGACGGGGTGGAAGCAGTAAGCAAAGCCAACGAGCTTGGCCCGGACGTGGTGCTCATGGACCTCCGAATGCCTGAGCTCGATGGGGTCGAGGCCATAAACCAGATAAAGTGTGCCAAGCCAGAGACTGGCTTCATAATCCTCACTACCTATAGCGACGACGAATACATCTTTCGTGGTATTGAAGCCGGGGCTCGAGCCTATCTGCTTAAGGATGCCCCCAGAGACGAGTTGTTTAGGGCAGTAAGAGCTGTTCACAGGGGCGAATCGCTCATTCAGCCGGTGGTGGCGTCAAAGGTACTTGACCGCCTGGCCGAGCTGTCTCGCCGTGCCCCGTCCGGTGATGAGCTTTCCCAACGGGAGCTAGAGGTGTTGCGCCTTATAGCTAACGGTGCCGCTAACAAGGAGATCGGCGCGGAGCTTTCTATCGCTCAGAGTACGGTGAAAACACATATCAGCAGCATTTTTCAAAAGCTGGGTGTGAACGACCGTACTGGAGCTGTGACTGAAGCTCTTAAGAAGGGTGTCATCCACCTCTAGTCGTACTAGGGTACGACCACTACATCGGTAAAAAGGTTGACTCAAAGGTCAACCCTTTTCTGTTCGTGAAACCAGCCATTTTCCTGATTACTGGGCCAAGATGATTAGGTACACTGGACGTGAAGGTGAGCAACCGGGAGAGTAACTGTGCTGAAGGGACAGAGCTACGTTGGTGATGACACACTTGTCAAGCTGAACTCAGGGCCGGTCACGTTTGGGAGTGGAAAGATAAGACTCTCTGGCGAGGTACTGCTCCCGAATGCCGGGCATTTGATGCCTGGCGCAATTCTGTGTCATGGTTTCGGGTCGAGTCGTCGTGCTGTGAAAGCCGGTGCTCGGGCCATCGCCAGTCACGGGGTGGCGGTTCTCATTTTCGACTTCCGGGGTCATGGCGGCAGCGAGGGTATTCTTGATGGAGATATAGTGGCAGACGTTGTTGATGCCTGGCGCTTCCTCGCTCAGTTTCCCTGTGTTGACGAAGAGCGCATTGCTCTCATTGGTCATAGCATGGGGGCTATGGCAGCTATTCTCGCTGCCCAACAGCTCAACCCTCGTGCCCTGATTGCCCTGTCGTGCCCGCCGGAGCTGGACGGCAAACTGGCAAAGGCTGCCTCCTTTATTCTTCGCAAGTTGGGCAACAAGGGTGCTGCTGTGACAGAGCTTCCCCCTCAAGGCGCGTCTCCGCAACTGGAAGGACCAGTTTCGGTGTTATGGCGCCTCTGGATGCATTTGCTAGGTTTTGGCCTGCGTGTTGACTGGCAGGGATTCCTCAAGGTAGCGACACAGGCGAGAATGTCCACCGCCTTGCAGGAACTCAAGAACTGCGCAACGCTTTTCGTCCACTGTGAGGGCGATGACTTGATCCCATATCAGCCAGTTCTGAAACTCTATGAGAAAGCCAAGCAGCCGAAGGAGCTATTCTTGGCCAAGGGCGGTTTTCATTCCGCGCCACTTGAGCTTGGTGGTCTGCGTGGTGGATGGGCACGATGGGCGGTGACTACCCTGATGGCCAGCTAGGTGAGACGTGGTGCTGTTGCAACGATGAGCAAGGCTTGATACTACGGGAGGTACAATGGAAAAGATAAAGGTGCTGTTGGTTGATGACAATGAAGTGGTGAGGGAGGGGTTGAAAAGCATCCTCGAGCCGCAAGCGGACATCGAGGTGTTGGGGGAAGCTGTCGATGGTTTGGACGCAGTGGTGAAGGCGGAGAAGTTGCGGCCTGAGGTTATCCTGATGGATGCCCAGATGCCTGGAATAGACGGCACGGAGGCAACTCGGCGGATTAAGCAGAGCCTTCCCGATGTTAAGGTCTTGTTTCTGACGGTCTATGGTGAGTATGTTGGAGGAGCGCTCGCTGCCGGGGCCAGCTGGTACCTAACCAAGGACTGCCGGCGCCAGGACCTGCTGGAGGGCATCAGGGTCTTGGCGCAAAGCAGCCGAGCCAAGGCAAGAAAAAAGGCTGCTGCGTAAGGCCTCTCGCGTTTCAGTCTGGCAGCCCAGGCAGCTTTCCTTTTCGTCATTCGGGACTCCTTGCTTTTTGTCATTATCATAAAGGGTGATGGCTCTGAGCGGACCCTTCGCTACGGCACTCTGGGCTGACTGGACGGAACACATATCGACTACCCCATTTCATTCTGAGCCCTTCGCTGCTGTCACTCTGGTACCCTGGCTGCTGTCATTCTGAGCGAAGCGAAGAATCTCACGCTCAGGGTGAGCTCCGCGAAGAACTTGGGTGCACAACCCGGGGTTCTCTGTTGCTTCCCACGATGACACTCAAGCTCCCCTTGAAGGCTTTGAATTTCTCTTGCAAGGTGCTAGAATTGATTGAGGCTTCAGGAGGGCACAAGCGATTCAAAATCTTTGGAGGAGGTGGAAACGATGCCCATCTACGTAATGCTAACAACGCTGACCGATGAGGGTCGAAAGACCATAAAGGAGAAACCGGAACGCATAAAGGAGGTCAACAAAGAGGTTGAGGCTATGGGGGCTAAGTTACTGGCTCAATATGCGGTGCTCGGCCCCTATGATTTTGTAAACATTCTGGACGCTCCAAGCAACGAAGCCATCAGCAAGCTAGCCGTGGAACTGGGGTCTAGAGGTACTCTTCAGACATTGACCATGGCGGCTGTTGCCATTGATGACTTTACGGCTAGCCTGAAGAAAAAGTGACTATAGCCAAACCTAGGTTTGCCCTCCTGAAGCCGCTCAAGGGTGGCTATCTCAAGCGAGCTAAGACTGCCTCGTAGTCGTCAACTATGCTGCCGATCACTTCGCCTGCGCTCTTGATTTCTTTTATCATGCCGGCTATGCAACCACAGTAGGCCTCACCCTGGGCCAGGTCTCCTTCGAATTCCCCAGTTCGTGACCGGCTCTCGGGACCAATGAAAGCGATGAGCTCTTCAACTGAGGCCCCAGCAGCTTCCATCTCGAGCAGCTTGGTCGCTACTTCGTTTTTCAATATTCTGGTTGGTCCCATCTTCCTCCCGGTGACCACGGTATCAACATCAGTAGCTCTTAGTATTGCCTCCTTGAAGTTCGGGTGGGCGATACACTCGTGGGTAGCTACAAAGCGGGTCCCCATTTGGACTCCGTCAGCGCCCAATGCCAGGGCGGCTGCCACACCCCTGGCGTCGGCAATACCACCAGCAGCCACCACTGGAATTGAGACTGTGTCCACCACCTGAGGTACTAGGGCGAAAGTCGTCAGTTCATCCAGACCATTGTGGCCACCGGCTTCGTAGCCCTCAGCGATGACGCCATCTACTCCGTGCCTTTCGGCACCCTGGGCATGCCTCACTGAAGCCACCACATGAAGCACTTTGATGCCCGCTTCTTTGAGCTGGGCTGTGTACAAGGCTGGATTACCGGCTGCCGTTACCACTACGCTTACTCTCTCATCGATGACTGTCGCAATCAGCTCTTCAATCTGAGGATTACCTAACACGGGCAAGTTGACCCCAAAGGGCTTCGAGGTCAGGTTTCTAGCTGTTGTTATCTGCTGCCGTAAGTTGGCTATCTGGTCGTCGCTGGGGCTCATTCCGGCGTTGGGGCTAATTAAGCCCAGAGCTCCAGCATTAGACACGGCTGCGGCCAATTCGGCATTGGCAATCCATACCATACCACCCTGAATTATTGGATACTCAATGCCCAGCAGCTCACACAGTCGGGTTTTTTTCATTGCGCGGCCCTCCGTTCTTAGATTAGCCTGAATTCCAGTACGTCTACTATGCCTAGGTCGGTCAGTCTCAACTCCGGGATGACCGGCAAGGCCAAGAAGGAAATGAGCGCGAATGGTGACGGGGGAACGTTTCCCAGACCGGCCGCGGCTCTTTCCACGCTCTCGAATGCGTCCGCAACCACTTCCAATGGCTCCGCAGAGAGCAAGCCGGCGACGGGCAGGGGTAAAGCTGCCAGGATGTTGCCGTCACTGCAGGCCACTAACCCGCCTTGGAGTCTCTCTATTTCCTTGATTGCCGTGAAGATATCCAGGTCATTGGTGCCGACCGCAACGATGTTGTGGGAGTCGTGGGCTATGGATGAGGCCAAGGCTCCTTGTTTCAGTCCAAAACCTTGGACCAGCCCAAGGCCGATGTTACCGCTAGCCTTGTGCCTTTCCACGACCGCTACCTTGAGTATGTCCTGCTCTACATCAGGCGTGATTGCTCCATTCTTGGTTTTGACCTTCTCTATCCTTTTCTTGGTGATTATCTGGCCGGGAATGATTTCAATAACCGGGAAGCTGTCGCCTTTCGCGGTCAATCTCAGTGCGTCGATCTTGAATGGCCTGACGCGCACAGTATCGGTCAGCTCCTTGGTAGTGGTTTCCGGTGGAGGCAGGAGGTAACTGCCTTCCCTGGCTACCAGGCACCCCTTGTGGAAGGCCATGTCTATTTCCAGTTGCGGCAGGTCGGTGATAGTCACGAGGTTGGCAATATAGCCGGGAGCAATGCCTCCCCGGTCGTACAGTCTGAAGTACTCAGCGGTGTTGATGGTTGCTAGCTGTATGGCCCGCACTGGCTCAAGGCCCATATGGATTGCCTTCCTGACAACTGCATCGATGTCACCTTCCCCGAGCAAATCTGAGCAACTACGGTCGTCGACGACAAAGAAACACCTCCTGTATGTCTTGTCATTGACCAAGGGGAGAAGGGCATCGAGGTTTTTCTCTGAAGAGCCTTCGCGTATCATCAGGTGCATTCCCCGTCTCAGCTTCTCTCTACCTTCCTCTGTGGAGGTCGTCTCATGGTCGGAATATATGCCAGCGGCCATGTAGGCATTTAGTTGCCTATCAGTGACGCCCGGTGCGTGTCCGTCAATGACCTTACCTTGGGCGGCGGCTATCTTGCTCAGGACTTGCCTATCGCCGTTGACAACGCCGGGGAAGTTCATCATTTCACCAAGCCCGATGACATTCTGCCGTTTCAGGGCCTTCTCAATGTCCCGGGCGCTGATTTCGGCGCCGCTCGTTTCCATGTGGGTCGCTGGCACGCAGGAGGGAGCCATGAAGAACATGTCCAGTGGTAGCCTCTGCGCCCAGTCCATCACGAACTTCATACCTTCAAAGCCAGCTACATTGGTTATCTCGTGAAGGTCGGTGATGACCGCCGAAGTCCCTCTGGGGACTACAGCTCGGGCATACTGCGCGGGATGGAGCATGGAGCTTTCAATATGGGTATGGCCATTTATCAGACCCGGAGCCAGATAGCTACCTTTCAGGTCGATTGTCTCCTTAGCCTGGAGATAATTGCCGACACCTGCAATTCTATCGCCGTAAATGGCCACGTTGCCCTCTTCTATGATGCCGACGAAAGTGTTTATTATTCGGGCATTCATGAGCAGCAAGTCTGCCGGGGCATCACCCCGGGCAACTGCAATCAGTCCGGCTAGACTCATGGTTGCTTCCTCCTATACAGCCTAGTCTACGTAACATATGTCGGGCAGATGGCGGAACTTCTCATTCCAATCGATGCCATAGCCTACGATGAACTTGTCGGGCACGGTGAAACCGAGATAATCGATGTCTACTGGAACCTGGCGTCGTGAAGGTTTGTCGGTCAGGGCGCAAAGGCGCAAAGACGCCGGTTTCTTCCTCCGCAGGTACCCGAGCAGGAAAGAGATGGTCAGTCCGGTGTCAACTATATCCTCAACCACCAGCACGTGTCTGTCCCTTACCGGCGTTCTCAGCCCCTGTACTACTCTTACGTTACCCGAAGTCTGTTTGCCAGCGCCATAGCTCGAAAGGCTGACGAAGTCCACCTCCACCGGCAGCTCAAGCTGGCGAATCAGGTCCGCCATAAAAACGAAGGAACCCTTGAGAATACCGATAAGCAGGGGCTGTTTACCTTGGTAATCGTGTCTGATCTCAGTGGCCAGCCTGGCTACGGCCCTCTTGATTTCGCCCCGGGTAAGTAGAACTGTGGGCTGCGAACTCACCAGATGATTATACCCTTGGCTTTCTGTCTTGTCTACGTGAACAGGGCCGGGAGCTAATTAATGTGAACTTTTCGCACTTGACAGAGATCTAGGAATTGAGTAGCATGTTGTTAATAGAGGCTCCTGGAGATCGGTTGGTCATCTGTTAAGGATGGCAGCGTCTGTAGAGGCGTGGGATCCTACCGCCGGGAGCTGTTTCTTTTGTGATTAGCCCTTCAAAGCACGGTAGACTGTGGAGAGCTAGATTTGGCTGGCTGCAGAATTGTCTATTGGCAGCAGAGAGTGTTACTTTGTAAGCGAGGTAGGAGAATTTGGCGAACATCATTTCAAGTAGAAGAATACAGAGTAGAGCCCGGCCCTTTCGCCGCATGACAAAACTTGACGCTCAGGTTGCTCATAGGGGATAATGTCTGCTTGTGGTTGATGGGGGGTGGGCGAAAGGCAGGATGAGTCTATGGCGAGTTCGATCGTTCAGCAGCTTGAGTATTTGTTCAACCCCAAGTCAGTGGCGGTCATCGGGGCATCCAACCAGATTTTCAAGTGGGGCCATGATGTGGCGGCCAGGGTACTTGAGAGCCCTAATTCCAGGAAGATATACCTCATAAACAAGACTTCACCCGAGATTCTGGGCACCAAAGCCTATAAGAGCATCAAAGACGTACCTGAACCAGTGGAGTTTGCGGTTATTGTGATTCCCTTCCCCGGAGTCCCGGAGGTGATGAGGGAATGCGTCGACAAGAAAGTCAAGGTGGCGGTTGTCATTACCGCCGGGATGGGCGAGGCTGGAGAGAAGGGAGTTCAGGTTCAGGCTGAGGTGGTGGAGATTGCCAAACGGGGTGGGCTTCGCTTTGTGGGCCCCAATTGCATGGGGCATTTCAGCACCGACGTGGCTTTGTCTACCCTAAGGCCTGGGTTTGACATAAAGAAGGGCGCCATCGGGCTCATTTCTCAGAGCGGCGGCTTCCTGATGCAGATAGTGCAAGCGGGGTTGGAGGCGGGGATGGGGTTCAGCAAGGTAGTGAGCTCCGGCAATGAGGCTGACCTCCACTTCGAGGACTTCTTAGAATACCTGGGGCAGGATGAGCAAACGAGAGTTATCGTGGGTTATGTTGAGGGGTTGAGGGAAGGACGTAGGTTCCTTGAACTGGCGCGGGAAATCACACCTCGAAAACCTATTGTGGTTCTAAAGGTGGGAAGGACTTCAGACGGGGCCCGGGCTGCTAAGTCACACACCTCAGCGCTCTCTGGGGATGACGCCCTCTACGCAAATGCCCTGAAGCAGGCAGGTGTAATCAGGGTCGACGAGCTCCACGAGATTTTTGATGTTGCTGCGGCTCTCTTGCGCCAGCCGAGACCGCGGGGGAAAAGGGTTGGGATATTGAGTTCCGGCGGTGGTCATGCTGTTATGAGCACTGATGCCTGCCTGAAAGCAGGACTGGAGATTGCAAGTCTGTCTCCAGCCACTATCGACAAGCTGAACCAGGTCTTGCCTGAACGGTGGCCTCATGCTAACCCTGTCGATACGGTCGCTGCCGGCTTTGTGACTTATCCTGCGCTATGGCCTCTTATGGAAGACGAGAACGTAGATACCGTGCTATCTGTGGGTTCCATAGGTATGGTGTCGAGCTGGGCGGGGCGGATGCCTTCGCGTGCATCAGACGCCGATACGCAGAAGATGCGGGAGTGGCTGGACCTGTTGGTGCAGGACGAACTCAAGAACATCGACCGAGCCATTGAGCGCATGGATGAGCAACAAAAGCCGCTAATTGTCACGTGCATATTGAATGACGCCCTGCGCGAGTCGGAAGCTTTGAGGAAGCTTCAGGAGAATGGCATACTCATGTACCCTACGCCAGAAAGAGCCGCAAGAGTGCTGGCTCACCTTGTCAACTACAGCCAGTACCTGGGCACCTGTGCCTAACGCCGGAGCAAGCATATCCTGCCTGCTGGTTGCGAGGTGTTCTGAAGGATGTCAGCGCTTGACGATTAGCTTTCTTATGGCCTGGCGAAGCCCGTCGATGGTAAGCTCAAACATAGGGAAGACCTTCCCAATCGTCAGCACAGTTGGGTGGTTCCAGAAGCGCGGCGGTTCAGGGTTCAGCCAGACACAGTGAGTGAAATGATCGGCGATCTGTTTAAGCCGGACTACTCCCGCCTTATGATTACGTTCGTAGTAGTAGATGGCGCCATACATGTCGATTAGCTCTGATGTTGCCATCCAGGCATCCCCTACCAGTATTACCTTGTAGTCAGGCTCCAGGGTGCGCAGGAGATGGTCGGTGCCCATGCCATCCCGACGCTCGATGTCCTTGTAAACGGTATCGTATATGCAGTTGTGAAAATAGTAATACTGGAAGTCCTTGAAGTGGCTGCTGGAATGGGCAGCCGAGAAGAGTAGACTACAGAGGTCGGCAAAGGGGTCCATGGAGCCGCCCGCATCCATGAGCAGAAGCAGCTTCACCGCGTTCTTTCTATCCCGTCTCCAGATGAACTCAAGCTCGCCTGCGTTCTTGCACGTGGCATCGATTGTCTTGTCCAAATCGAGTTCGTCTTCAGGCCCAATACGGTTCAGTTGACGCAGTCCTTTCAGTGCTACCTCAATCTGGCGGATATCGAGGGTCAGGTCGTGCCGATAGTTCCGGAATTGCCTTTGTTCGGCAATCTGCATGGCACTTCCACCGCCTCCACCGCCTCCGATCCTGACTCCACCTGGATGCTGCCCCGAGTGCCCGAAGGGTGAAGTACCGCCTCTACCGATCCAGTAGTCGCCTCCATCATGCTGCTCTGTTTGTTCCTTGAGCCTTTTCTCGAGCTCCCGTAGCAGCTCATCGAGCTCCATACTGTCAAGCAGCGCCCTTTCCTCGTCACTCAGGAGCATCCTGTTGATAGGGTCCTTAAGCCAGTCCAGGATTTGCTCCATAATCTCTGGAGGGGCCTCTATCCCCTTGAAGTACTCCTGAAAAGCAACGTCATATTGGTCGTAGTAAGCTTCGCTCTTGACCAGTATCGCTCTTGCAAGATAGTAGAAATCGTTCAGATTGGAGATGTAGCCTTTGGACAGAGCTTCCATGAGCGCCATCCACTCCGTAATTGAGACGGGCACTTTCCTCTCCTTCAGGGTGTAAAAGAAGTCCGTAAACATGCGTCCTGCATCTATTGTCTATTGGGGCCTTGCGGTGGCATTGGCTGCCCCGCCGCTGGCTTGCTTCTTCTTCAAGTAGTTGTTCACGAAATAGTCGTAGTCTGTTTCTTTCTTCAACAACGCGCCGGCAAAAGGAACTTCCCTGGATATGTCATCGTGGCGGGTCTTGCTGGCGATAAGGACCTGGATCCAATCTATCAGTTCGCTTGTTGAGGGTTTCTTGCGGAGATTGTCAATCCGCCGCAGCGAGTAGAAAGCTGTCAGAGCTTCGTGGAGAAGATTATTCTTGATATTGGGGAAGTGAACATTGACTATTTCCTCCATGAGTGCTGAATCAGGGAACTCGATGTAGTGGAATATACAGCGCCGGAGGAATGCGTCAGGAAGCTCCTTCTCAGCATTGCTGGTGATTATTACTATGGGTCGGTGAACCGCATTGATTGTCTCGTAGGTCTCCGGTATATAAAAGCTCATCTCATCCAGCTCATTGAGTAAGTCGTTGGGAAACTCGAGGTCGGCCTTATCGACCTCATCGATTAGGAGTACCACCTGCTCTTTGGCAGCGAAAGCCTGTCCCAACTTACCCAGTTTTATGTACTGCCCGATATCTGAGACGTCTTTATCTCCGAACCGGCTGTCGTTGAGCCTTTGCACAGTATCATAGATGTACAGTCCCTCTTGGGCTTTGGTGGTTGATTTTATGTTCCAGACAATCAGTGGCTTGTCCAAGTCCTGCGCAATACTGTGAGCCAGCAGCGTTTTTCCTGTTCCTGGCTCACCTCTAACCAGCAAAGGCCTGCCTAGCGCTATGGATACGTTAACTGCATTTCTCAGAGCTTCGGAGGTAACATAGTCATGCGAGCCCTTGAATCTATCAAAACCGTCATTACTCATTACTTTCGATTTGTCTCCTTTAGTGTTGAACGTTGGAATCCTGCACACATCTGGTATGCCGTTGCTAATTGTATTTGATATTAAGACAGAAATCAATTCACTGTACTCGTCCGCTAGATTGGTGACACCCCATCTCCTCTCTTTTGCTACGCCTATCGTCGCACAAGAGAGCTGTGGTGCGGAGAAGTAGTGCGACCTTTCAAGGTCGCCTGGGTGGGGTTTGGGCGAGGCTAAAGCCTGGCGCTACGTGCTTCTCATGTTCGTGATAGTGACACCATGTAAGCATCACCCGTCCCGAACGAGATCATACCCGGAAGCGCAATGCCAGCCATTCCAGCCCACCCACTAGCGCGTCCAGCAAGTAACCGCCGCTGCTTCCGACCCGTCCCTCGGTCTCCAAGGCCGGCCCCGGCACTGGTTAACCCCAACCACCTCAGCCCCGCTTCGCCTATTCTCATCCAGCCTGTGAGGAGGCCCTTTCATAGTAAGAGCATATGTTGGAAAGGGCTTTCGCCATCCTGCGGATAGACGGGAGGGCGAAGATGCCAGCTCGGCGGAAGCGCTGGTATACTTCTCTCCTGCCTACCTCGATATCTATCATGTTGCTATCGGACGTCAGCTCTCCCAGGACTGCCAGGATCGGCTTCTTGGTGTTCCTGGCCGCATCAGCAACTACTTGCACGCGCTTGTCTGTATCTGCGTCTGGCGCTCCAATGAGTTGCGGGATTCCGTAGAAGAATATGCGGTCGATGATCAGGGTGTCTATTCCATCCCAGGAAATGAGGGTCTCCAGGACTTTCCGGAATAGCTCCGAGGGCACCATGGGAGCGCCTACATCGACTGGATTTCTGATGCTTGTACCGACAGGGGGAAGAAGTGCCCTGAGCTGCTTCATGACCTCGGGCGATGACGCGGGAATCTTGAGGCCCACTCGCTCGCAGACATCGCTCGCGGCGACTCCCACCCCTCCTCCTCCTCCCACCACCGCAACCCTTCGTCCTGCACCCCCAGTTAAGTGTGAGAAGATGGCTGTTGTGTCAATGAGTTCCTCCAAGCCGTCAGCCATCACAGCACCGGTTTGCCTGAAGAAGGCTTCCCATACGGCTCTCTCTCCACCCAGTGACCCCGTGTGGCTGTTCACCGCCCTCTTCCCGGTTTCGGTAAGTCCGCCTTTCCATACAATGAGGGGCTTCTTGCCCAGGAGGTTCCTGGCAAGTTTGAAGAAACGTTTTCCGTCCTT
>CAZTRR010000009.1:6882-15120 GCA_964616785.1 uncultured Dehalococcoidales bacterium | reverse complement strand
AAGCAATTGGGGCCTATGATGCGCAGCTTCCCTCCAGCCAGCTTTACCATCTCTTGCTCGAGTCTGCGCCCCTCTTCGCTTACCTCGCTGAAGCCGGCTGCAAACACCTCTACCGCCCGCACCCCCTTGGCCACGCAGTCTTCTATGACCTGGGGCACGGACCTTGCAGGCGAGCTGATGTAGACGAAGTCAACCGGCTCTGGAATATCCCTGACGCTCGGGTATACCTTAAGCCCCAACGTCTCGCCGCCATCGGGGTTAACGGGGTAAAGCTTGCCCTTGAACCCAAACTCCCTCATTACTGCTAGGAAGCGATTGGCGGGCTTCCATTCATCGGCCGAAACTCCCACCACTGCCATCGATTTCGGGTAGAATATGGGCTCAAATTCCTGAAGCTTGTCGGTTGGCATATCTCTCCTCTCTGCTGGGTGCTAGCGCCAGTCATAATTGTCAGAACAGGGAGCGCGATTCGCGGCTTCATTGTATCCATGGTCGAGGCGCAATGTAGCGAAGTGGCAAGAATTGCTCACTCGGGCTCGGTTGAGAAGTTCTGCCTCGTGCCGAGGCACAAACCAATAGATTTTACATCAAAGCGAGCGCCTTGCCAAATGGCCGTGCTCGTCGGGTACCTTGCTGGCGCGCCGCTCCTCTCTTGGAGCCGTAGAGAGCGGGCTTCTTCGGTTTGGTCGTCCTGAGTTCAGTGAATGTCATACTGAGGCTAGCAAAGCATCGCAGCCATGATAGTCACTTGCGCTCGGGTAGTCCGCTCTACAGAGCCAGGTCAGGTGTGGGCACCTGACACTCACCAGAACAGAACCGACAGGAGCTATTGGCCAAAACCAGAAGCCACGTTCCGATGGAGCCCTTCGCTACCTGACTGGGAGCTCTGTCTACTTCTTGGGAGTGGTGGGGCCTTTGCTTTTCGTCGTCTGGCGCCTGGCTTTGACGAAGGCGGCTTTGAAGACGCCCGGCTTCATTTTGCTGATGACAAGAACAGCAATTGACGCGGCAGCAATGACGGCAATGGCTATCCACAGCCATAAGGGGAGGTTCGCTATTCTAGATACGAGTGTGTGTTCTTCTTGAGGCGCCACAGTGAAGCTGAAGATAGGGCTGGCCTCGCTGATGAATGGCTCCGTGACTTTGATTTGCCAGAAGTAGGTGGTGCCATAATCCAGCTCTGCGTCATAGTCATAACCTGCTTCAGCTACCCGCACGCTGATCACTTCTTGCTCCAGGGCTTCCTCTCTGGCCAGGATGAGCTGGTACTCGGCGGCTCTGGATATGGGTGGCCAGGAGAATGAGGGAGAACGTCCGACGTTCGTGGCATCGTCGGCTGGGCTGAGTGGGGTGTACCCGTGGTAAAAGGCCTCCGTGGGTTGAGTTAGCGCTACAGTGAAAGACGAAATCTCCGACCACTCACCTTCGCCGGTTTCACCTGTAGCTGCGCGGGTGACCTTGGCCTTCCAGTAGTGGGGCTCGCCGGCTTCTCCGGAGAGTATTTCGGAAGAGAGTGTCCAAGTCGGGGCCCGTGGGTCACTCGGAACCACAGCCTGTTGTATCACCACTTCGCCGAACTCCCTGTCTTTGGCAACCCACAGCTCATACTCCTGGGCTGGGGTTGGGTGTTCCCAACTGAACTCAACGACGGCAGCGTCAGCAGTGGCCGGGTCGATTTGAATTACCTCACCTTCGGCCGGCGAAACCAGAGTCGGAGCTTCGAAAAGCACTTCCTGGCTCGGTGGAGAAATCGGTTGAGGGGCCCCTGTCAAACAGTCGTAGAAAACCCACAGGCAGCCTTCTCTACTTTGCCAGTCGTAGTTGCGGTTGTCAATTGCCCACAGGTCAACGCCGCCCGAGGTCTTCAGGGAGATGGGCTCACGGGTGAAAACGACGCCATCGTCCAGTCCGGCGCTCAGCGTATCCCATTCAACAAACAGAGATGATATAGCTTCCGGGTTGAGGGTTCGGTCTACCCCGCTCTTGGTGCCGGATGGCCAGGCACCGTAGAGAGTACCTGTCTGGGCGAGTCCGTAGAAAGACTGTCCGGGTGCGCCCATGGGTGTCCACTCTGAGCTGGGGCCGACGACCCAGCAGTAGATCTTGCCCGCAGCACCATCGCTGCCGGCGTAGGTTACGATGTAGTTTTGAATCCTGGCGTCTATCACAACGTGCATGTTACCGGGTACTGGGACGGCGGGGAGCCGGGCGAATTGGGAGCCACCATCGCCGGAATAGGCAACCATACCTTGGCCAGCGTCGCCCACGACCACCGCACCTGCGGCGGTAGCGCATATGGTGTGGCCTGAGCTGAGGAGGGTATCTGCCTGCGTTGCCCACTTCCATGCCTGGCCGGTGCTCTCACCCTTGCGGATGAGATTGGCGTCGAGGACAAACACGCGCAGGGTGCCACCAGTTTCCGTAACGGCGAAATCGGTGATGTTGACGCTGGGGTGAGTGCCTTGCCAGGTCTGACCTGCGTCCTGCGACTGAAACAGGTTGCCGGTAGAGCGAACACCTAGGAAGATGGGCTGGGCTGCCACGCCTCGGCTGATTCGCAGGATGGTGTCGTCGGTAGTGGTGAGCAGACACAGTACGCGTTCCCAGGTTCTGCCCGGAGGCTGACCGACGCTTCGCCAGACGCTGTCGAAGCCGCTATACCCGCTGCTGGTATTGATGGAGGCGAGATAAAGAATGTCCGACGCAATTGAAGCGACGACGTCCGAGAGGAAGGTGATTTCAGTGTCTATCAGGCTGAGCTGGTTCCAGGTCTGGCCGTCGTCCAGACTAGCGGAAAAGGCCGATTCGTCCAGGGATTGGGTTGTCAGGTAGCCATTTGGCCAGCCCGCAGCGTCGAGGTTGGCTGAGCTGGTGCTACAGTAGACCATGCTGCCATCAGGGCTCCAGGCCACCCCGGCGTTGGCATAGCCTGAACTACCGCCGCCGGTAGGTGGTTTCAGAGATGGGTACCAGCAAGGTTCAGGGCAGGTAATGGGTGCATCGGTAAACCAGGTAGTGGCGGTTGCCAACGACGGGTCACTGAGAACCTCCCCGGCCAGTAGCTTGCCCGAGGGGCAGGTGCTGTAGTAGGCAATGCTTGAGATTCTCTTGCTGGTGGTTGCGGGCATTAGCCAGTAGCCAACAGTATCGTCAAAGCGGTAGATACCGGCATTCGCAATTGGAGCATCCGTGCTGACGTAGATGCGGCGCAGGCTTGGAGCCTGTCCCGTGAAGTCGAAGGGCAGTTCCAAATCAGCGGTCAGAATCTGAGCTGCACTGGGCGAGGTGCCGCTACCTGCGGTCGTGACCTCCACCGGGCCCCAGGTTCCCCAGTTGGTCGTATTGGCGACAGTGTCGCGGATGCCGAGGTCAACGTAGGTGCCGGTGGCATCAGCCGAAACAGCAACCAGGCTGGAATCCGTAGCGTAGCTGGGTGAGAATCTGAGCGCCAGGATGTCCCCGGTGAAACCCTGCGCTGCCCAGGCGCCAGGGCCGGTAGTCCTGAACACGCAGATGTTGCCCGTGCCGGCTCCAGTTCGGGTGCCGATGGCGATATCGCGGCTGCCGTAATTTGGAGAGATGTCAATGGCGGCGATGTTGTTGGTCACGGTGCAGTTGGTGTCCTGCCAGCTGGCGCCGCCATTGGTTGAGAAGAGTACTTCTCTGGGTAATCCAGCATCGCTGGCGATCACCGCCACGATGTTGGGGTCATCCGGGGCCACCGCTATGTCCCAGACCGGCAGTGTGGCGTTGGCACTGGCCGGGAAGAGGGCAAGGTCATCCCACGTGATGCCGCCGTTTACCGACTTGTAGACTTTGCTATGAGGGATGTCCGCGGCGTAGAAAGTCCTGCCATCGCAGCCGATGGCGGTGGCGTTGATTTCTGACGGACTGAGGACTACGTTGCCCGTGGCGCTTGGAGTGTCGACAACACTCCATCGCATCGTTCCTGCATTGGCCGGAGTCGGCCTGAGGACGGTCGCACAACAGAGGCTCGCGACCAGTGCCAGCGTCAGCCCTAGCCTCAAACGATTGCCATATCTGAATCCGATCATCGGTTCCGGGCCTCCAACGCTACGTTCTCTTCAGGGCCGGAGTTTATCCCCGGTTCTCTCCGTGTTACAGTTCTGTTTTCAGATTATAAACCAAAACCTGGCTCGCGGGAAAAAGACTCGTCCTCGAGGTATGGAGAGCACTTCACGGTATGGTTTCAGGTGGTAGCTGGTCAGGGGGGATAACAAATTCAGCCACTATGTCCGCTTCTGGCATACCGTCGGTATAGTGGGGCTTGGGTGGCTGTGGCTTCTGCTTGGGACCGTAGGTTTTCTCTTCGGTGACGGTGTTCAGCAGGCTGTGGACTATTTGGAAGCTGCCCTGATGGGCTCCTCTGTGTCCCTCGGGGAGCGAGCAGCTTAGGATTTCCCACGCTTGGTATATGTCTCGTGCCCAGACTACGGTAACACGAGCGCCACGTGTCGCTTTCTTCTTGCCGGCCGGTGGCGGGCTGGCAGTCTTGGTTTCTAGCTGTCTCCAACTGCTGACAACTGTTCTTAGCAGTTTCTTCGTGGCGAAACTGCACCGTGTACCTTCCTCTTCCGGGGTTCCCATTGCTGCGGCTAGAGTTGGCGGCACCATTCCAGGTGCTGGCAGCAGTCTCTCTTTCCCACCAGCCTTTGCTCCAGGCAGAGCTTGTGCCTGTTCTGTTCCAATTGAAGCTCTGATCTCCTCCTCGTATTTCTGGAGAAGCTGACTGAACTGTTCCATAAGTTGCTCTCGGGTGGTTTGCGGTGACCGTTGCGGCCTGTCTCCAATCATCACCACCGTGGTTTGTGGGGAAGGCAGGGGTTGGGGCGCTGGTGGAAGGGTGGGGACTGGGGCTGGCCCGAGTTGCGAACGGCGCCATAGGAGATATAGCCCGTAACTGGCCAGGGTGACTAGAAGAAGCGCCAGGGGTATCAGGATTAGCGGCAAGGTATAGTCAGGTTCCCAGTCCACAGTTATTGTCTTGGGGCCATCCATGATGGCAGTGCCGCTGTAGTTGACGGCTTTAAGCTTGCCGCCAAACACGCCGAGGATGCCAGACATGGGAACTTCAGCAGTCACCACCCCCCATTCAGCCTGGCTACCAGCTTTATACCAGTGACTTCCCTCCGTGTGACCGTGCGGGGAAGTACACGTTAGCAGGTAGTACGTGTCGTAGTCGGCAATGCAACTTCCAGGTTGGCTGACGATAAGGCTCAGGTTTGCGTCACTGTCCGTTTCGCCGGTAGGCAGCCACCAGTGGGAGAAGCGGTACTGTGTGCCCGGTTCGCCTTCAACTTGGGTTGGAGCACTGACCCTCAGCCTGTGGCCTTTCTCATACCAGCCAGAGCCAGTCAGTCGAGCAGCAGCGGATGGCTGAGCTTTGAGTTCGATGAAATACTGCGCGTAGTAGGGAAAGTGGGCACTGGGCGAAAGCTCACTCACCGTTATTCTATCCTCCTCGGCTTTGAACCTGACGCCCGCTTCAGTTGGATGTTCAACAATCGAGTCAACGCTAATGGAGTGACTGGTGTAGGGATCGAAGTCAAGGCGTATGGACTCACCGCCGCGCAGTGTAGCTACCGGAGTTCGTCCCACATAAACCGTTGTCTCGCCAGCAGATAACCCGGAGCCGATGGTGACGATAAGTTGGTAGGAGAGCCGCTCGACAACCAGGCTGAAGCTTCGTTGGGCGGATAGGGTTGGCGAAGAGCTGTCCGTGACGCCAATGGTGAAGCTATGAGTGCCAGCCGTTCCCTGGCGTGGAGTGCCTGAGATGTAACCATTAGTTGGTTGCAAAGCCAGCCCTGCTGGCAATGTCCCGCCGACAATGGCCCAGGCGTACGGAGATGTGCCACCGCTGATACTCAGTGATGCTGTGTAGGGACTACCCTCGGTCGCCTGTGGCAAACTGGTTGTAAGGAAGGTCAAACCAGTCGAAGCAGGTGAAATGGTAATGGGATTGGCAAACGAGGCAGAAGCCGTTGTGTTATCTGTAACCGTTATGCCAAAAGGGAAAGTGCCGGCAGTGGCAGGGGTACCTGAGAGAATGCCTGTGCCGCCAGCGGCTGTGAAGCTCAGCCCTGATGGGACTCCAACAGGGGTGCCCCAGGAATAAGGTGGCGTGCCGCCGCTTACCGTCAAAGTCGCGCTGTAGGAGGTGCCGACCTTGCCTTCGGGCAATGGAGCGGGGAAAGAAGTGATGCTTGGCTGTGCCTCGACAGGAGTGGCAAGAGATAGAATGGTGGCGAAGAAAACAAGCAGGCCAATCAGCGTGTAGTGGGACATCCGGCTGGCGGTGTGCCTCAGAACACGCTGTCTTGCCCGCCGAGTGGGTTTCATTCCTCTTGTACTTGATTCCATCATATTACGGCATTGCAATAGCTTCACTGAACGTCCAGTCATGACCGAGAGTATGTCTGATGGGAAAAAGGTGTTTCCCCAAGGCGCGGGAGCTCCTTACGAAAGGGTTTCATGGGGCAACTGGTCAGAGGAAACAACCTGGTCGGCGGGGATCTTGGCTCGTGGCATGCCGTCGGTATAGTGAGGCTCAGGTGGCTTCGGTTCCACCCCGGGACTATAGACTTGCTCTTCAGTGACGGTGTTCAGCAGGCTAAAGGCTTTGTGTCGGCTGCCCTCGTGAGGTTCCTCGTGCCCATGCGGGAGAGAGCAGGTGAGGATTTCCCACTCCTGGTATACGTTTCGCGCCCAGACTATGGCAAGGCCGCCTTCTGCTGTCTTCTCGTCACCAGCCGGTAGGTCTGCGGTTCTGGTCTCTATCTGTCCCCAGTTGCTGACGACCACTCTCAGCAGTTTCTTCGCGGTGAAGTCGCACGGTGCGCCTTCTTCTTCTTCTGGTACGATCTCTCCGTCAACTATAGGTGGGGGGGCTTGTTGAGGTGCTGGCAGTCCTCTCTCTTCCGGGACTGTTTCAATCCTCGGCGGCGCTTGCGCCGCTTTTGTGCCTGTTGAACTCGTGATTTCCTGCTCATATTTTTCGAGAAGCTGGCTGAACTGCTCGATGAGTCGGTCTTTGGTCGTCTCGGGCGCCTGTTTCTGCTTGTCTCCTATCATTACGACTGTGGTTTGCGGGGGAGGCATCGCCTGGAGAGGCGGAGCCATGGGGACTGGCATGGGCTGGGGACCGCGCCACAAACGGTACAAGCCATAGCTACCGAGAACGAGCAGAAGAATGGCCAAGGGTATCAGGATGGCCGGCATGGTGTAGTCGGGTTCCCACTCTACAGTCACCGTCGCAGGGCCATCCATCGTCTTGGTGCCGCTGTATTTGAGAGCCTTCAGCTTGCCTCCGAAGAAGCCAAGGATGCCAGACATACGGACTTCGTGACTCGCCATATCCCATTCAGCCTGGCTACCAGCTTTATACCAGGCGGTCCCCTCCGCCTCGCCGTAGGGGGAGGTGAGCGTCAAGAGATAGTACGTGTCGTAGTTGGCAATACAGCTTCCAGGCTCGCTGACAGTGAAGCCCAGGTCTTCTTGCGAGACTGTGTCGCCGTTGGGCAGCCACCAGTAGGAGAAACGGTACCGTGTGCCCGGTTCATCTTCGACATCGACCTCCTCTGGCGCACTGACCCTCAGCGTGTAGTCTTCTTTGTACCAACCAGAGCCAGTGAGGCTGACGAGGTTCGGAGGGTCGGTCTCAAGGTCGATGAAATACTCAGCATAATAGGGGAAGTGAGCATTGGGCGAGAGCTCACTGACCCTTATTCTATCGACTTCGGCCTTAAACCTGACGTCCTCCTCAGACGGATGGTCGACAACGGGATCAACGCTTATGGTCTGGCTGGTGCCGAGGTCGAAGCTAAGGTTTATGGACTCGCCACCCCGCAGCGTAGCCAACGTCTCTCCCCCAACTGACACGTCTGTCTCGCCGGCTTCGAGTCCGGAGCCGATGCTGACGCTGGGTTCGAAGGCGCCTTTTTCGATGGTGAGGTTGAAGCTCTGCTGGCCGGACAGGGCTGGCGATGAGCTGTCCGTAACGCCGATGACAAAGCTGTGAATGCCCGCAGTCCCCGAGGCCGGGGTGCCCGAAATGTAGCCCGTACTTGCCACTTGTAGCCCTGTAGGCAGGTTACCACTGACGATGGTAAACAAATAGGGCAGTGTGCCTCCGGTGACACCGAGCGATTGACCGTACGGAGTGCCCACCTTTGCCACTGACAAACTGCTTGTGGTGAAGGTTAGGGGAGGTGAAGT
>CAZTRR010000009.1:0-6782 GCA_964616785.1 uncultured Dehalococcoidales bacterium | reverse complement strand
GGCTGTGCCTGGACAGGAGTGGTCAGAAAGAATACGGCGCTCACGGGGACGAGCAGGCTAATCAGCGTCAGGCGAAATGCACAACTGGCAGCCTGCTTCCAGCAGTGCCGCTTCCCGCCGTGAATGAGTTTCATCTTCTTCATACTTCACTCTATTATAGTCGTCAGTTGACAAATTGTCGATAGCAACTAGGTCAGGGAGACTATACGACGCCGGTTAGTGTGACGCTCAGCAGGCTAAAGCTGCCTCAACCCTCCCGCTCAAAGAGCCACAGCTTCCTCAACTGGCGGGCAAGCCACAATCTAGTATCCCATGCCTTTCTTTAGCTCGTGGTCAAGCCATATGCGGGCATAGATGCCCCCCGAATTGAAAGCTCCCACAGTGTTCTCGCCGTAGTAGTTCCTTACCCACGGCCAGGCATAGCGGTAATAGTCTCCCAATGGTAGCATCACGTATAGAGAGTTCTCGATTGCATATACGCCTAGTTCCTTCAGCAACTCGTTTCGCTTGGCTCGGTCTCTCTCAGTTGCCGCCTGCTGCCACTTCTCATCAAAAGCAGGGTCGCTCCACATTGCCGAGTTATACCTCAATGACACCTCTCTTCTTCCAAGTCCGTCTTGAGAAATGACGCCTGGAAAGGAAACCAGTACCAAAGTCCCGTCGGCCAAAAGGACTACGAAGCCTAGTGAAACTGGCTACCGGTGGCGGCCATTTGTCGTAAGACGATTCTACGATGCAAAACCATACCGATGCCCGATTCATTTCCGGTCATGCACAGAGCATAATATATGTAGAGACTTCTGGTCAAAAGTATAGCGAGGAGGTGACAAAATGAACAACGGAAAGAAGCTCTTGACCATCCTTGGTCACGACAAGGGACTCCTAGGCATGTTCAGCGGCATGGTTCTCAGCGTTATTGGTCTCATAAGTGTAGCCGTTACGGCGTGTGTCTGGTATCTATAATGGCACCCAACGGGGGAATCCAAAGGTGTTTCTGTTGCAGCGCTTCCCGGGCTCGCTTGTTGTGCCATAGCTGCCAGATAGCTCGACGCCAACAGACAATTGGTTCTCCTCGCTCTCGGTTGACATATGTTCACTTCAGCGCCATAATCCTTGGTTGAGGAAGCTTTGTCATGATCAGTGGTGTTTTCGCTCTCGGTTGCTTGGTGATCGGCTTTGCCCTTATCGCCGTTTTGCACAATGAAGTTGATATCTTTCCGTTTGCCTTTCCTCACCTTGCGGATGTAACTTCCGTGATAGTAATTGGGCTGGCCCTCATCGGTTTTTCAGTCATATTCAGGATACCTGCCAAGAAGTAACTGCTAGCCTCGTTTTAGCCTCACAGGTATTCACCAAGATAAATATGCCCTCATAACAAGCAGTGGGGGCATGCTATGACCAAGCCCAAAAGAACGATCTCAGCCATACCTCACTTGGCTTGATATTCACAGGCGTTTCCTGTATGGCCGCTGGCCTAGTTGTCAACCGTCCCGTTACTGCAATACCGGCTGGTTCCTGGCGGTGGGTACTTGCAGTTGCACCGGTTGTGTAGCTCGAAGGAGAGCTCACTTCCTGCAGGTGAGGCCAACGAATGCGCCGCCAACACAAGCAAGAAGGAGCCCTATGCTTATGGTGAATATCTGAAACTTGTCCCAGAACTCGGGCGTGGCGAGTGCTGCAAATCCGAGTGACTCGCCAAACAAGCTGACAACGCCAAGAGCGCACACCAATGCCCCAAGTATTGCAACAATGAAGAAAAACCAACACATTAGATACCTCCAAGTGGAGAATCAGGACTATTGTAGCATTCCCACAGAAGCTGTCAAAATGGACTCCCATTTTGGCCGGGCTGTTCCCCTTTCTTGCCCCCCGGTCTCCCTTTTCCCTCAGCGGTGTGCTGGCTACTGTCGAATAGGCCTCATTGGCGTGTTGAGCGGGAGGCTGACTTGCCTTGCCCTAGGTATGTCGCCGGCGGAGAATGAGGACAAATAGGCCGATATCCAGTGTCACGCCGAAGGCGATGATTATCCAGGCCCAGGCTGGGGTGACCTGCAGTGCTTCAGGTTGTGGTGGGGTTGGTGAGGGCTCCGTCTGGAAACTGAAGGTAGGGCTCCAGTCGCTGGGAGATGGGTCGATGGCTCTCACTTGCCAGAAGTAGTTGGCGCCATATTCCAGCATGCCCTCGTGCTCATAAGCTGTGGTGGTCACCTCCGCGCCGACCAGGATATCGGCCATCGCGGCATCCGTGGCTAACACGAACTCATACTTGGTAGTCTGTGGAAAGGGTGACCAGGAGAATGATGCCGGTTGGACCGGGCAGCCGATGCAGCCGTTGTTGGGTGACACTGCCTGAGGCCCGTACCACGGAGTGCGTACTGGCAGGCCGACTTTGACGGTGAAGATCTCTCGCCAGGACCAGGGGCTTGTAATAGCATCACCTGTAGCCACATCTTGGACTTTGATCCTCCAATAGTAACTGTGGCCAGCCTCAAGGGCCGCGACTGTCCATGTGTTGCCATTGATATCGATGACTATGCCGCCAGCAGGAGGTATAACTAAGGCTGGAGTATCCAGGTCAGGAGGGGTGTAGAAAGGGCCAAGCCAGGCACCGCCGATATCAGCGACCTGCAAGGCAAAATCCTCGTCCTTGGCTATCTGGATGTGGTACCCCCTTGACAGGGACTCTGGCTGCCACATCAGGTTTATCTGGCCGGCTCGTCCTGTTACAGGGTCATAATCTACCAGTGCTTGGCTCACTGGCTCTGTAGGGGTCGGACCATTCCATGCAAGTGTATCCAGATAGTACCAAACTCCACCTTGCGGTGGATTGTAGAGCCGCTGGTCAATAGCCCAGACGGCTATTGGTTCTCCGGATATCAGGCCACCGCAAATCCTGAGCCTTCTGGTTGGTTGTGTCCCGGTTCCAAGCGAGACATTTGGGTCGAGACCGGCAGTAGCTGCAGACCATCTGATATATGGAGTAGCTGGAGCCCACGGGCTTGCCGGGGTAGAAAAGTAGAAGCCATAATTTCTGGATATTGCTAGACTGGTGACAGGACTGGGCCAGCTTGGGCCGCCCCACCATACTTCCCATTCATATTCTCCAGAGTAAATCCCCCAGCAGTACATCCCACCTGAATTGATTGCCAGGATATTGCCGTCATGCTTATACCCTGAGCTAGCAACCACCAGAGTGTTCCCGCGGGTAGGAAGCTGAATGATAATGGGGGTGAAGGTAGCGCCGCCGTCTGTGGAGTAAGCTACATCGTAGATACCGGTGCCTGCAGCCCCGACAATTATGTTCCCCCTGTCGTTGTCTGGCGTCAGGCCCGTATAGGCAGTGGCGATGCTGTATCCCGTGTCGAGCCCGGTACTGATACTAGCGCCAGATACCCAACCCGTCCCACTGTGGACGAACTTCTGGACCTGGCCGCTGGAACTGAGGATGTACAATGTCTCGCTATCTTCGAATGCCATATCCTGGACAGTGAGTCTAGGGCTGATACTAGTCCAATAATCACCAAAGTCCGGTGACCACATTGTCTCCCGCGTGCCCACAGCTGCCCAAGATACAATCTGGCCATCAGCTTTATCGCCTGCCAGCCTGAGAATAGCCATGTCAGTCTGACCGGCAGCGCAGTCTTGGTCAGTAGTAGGGTGGCACAGCACCCGTTCCCAAATGGTGCCAATGGGCGAACTCTGGCTGCGCCAGACGCTGTCGAATCCGGAGCAACTGAGATTGTCGCTGACTGAAGCTAGATAGACGGTGGAGCAATCAGGGGCTGGGGCGATGTCGGTCAACAGGCTGATTCTGGTATCTATCAAGGCCAGTTGGTTCCACGTCTCACCGTTATTGCGGCTGAGCGAAAAAGCTGATTCGTCAAGGTCCTCGCTGGTCAGGTAAGGGTTTGGCCAAGTGGCGCCGGCCACAAGAACTGCACTGCTGGCCGTACCAACATAGGCAACCGAGCCATTGGGTGACCAGGCAACTTGGGCATTAGCGTAGCCTGAGCCTGTGCAGTCATCGGTGCCGGCAGCTCCGGTAGGTGGCTTCAGAGCTGGATACCAGCAAGGGACAGGGCATGTAATGGGTGCGTCGGTGAACCAGGTCGTGACTGTAGCTGAGCACGGGTCGCCGAGAACCTCGCCAGCCAGCAGCTTGCCGGAGGCATAGGTGCCGTAGTAGGCAATACTGGAAATCCTCTTGGTCATCGTGGCGCGCATCAACCGATATCCCACGGTGTCATCAATGCGGTAAATGCCGGCGTTGCCTGTAGTCCCAGCGTCGTCGGTGCTGACGTAGTACCGGCGCAGAGTCGCGGACTGTCCAGAGAAGTCATCAGGTAGCTCCAAATCGGCAGTTACAATCTGATTTGCTCTGGGTGAGGTGCCACTGGCTCCAGTGGTAACTTCCGGTGGGGAGCCACCATAGACTGCAGTCCAGTCAGTGGTATTGGCATCCAGATCACGAAGACCAGCGTTGACGTAGGTTCCAGCGGCGTCAGAGTAGACAACCGTTGTGGTGGCGTCAGTCGCGTAGCTGGGTGAGAATCTGAGGGCCATCACATCACCCGTAAAGCCCTGAGCTGCCCAATCGCTATGGTCGGGAGCTTTTGATACCCACACTGCGCCACCGCCAACGCCAGTTCGAGTGCCCACGGCAATATCATGGCTACCGTAGCTCATAGAGATGTCAATGGCATTGATATTGTTGACTGCGGGGCAGTTGGTATTATGCCATTCAGCACCGCCGCTGGTTGATACCCAGACATTCCGCGGCAAACTGCTGGCGCTGTCATTCGTGACCACAGCCACGAGGTTGGCATCATCGGGAGCTATAGCTACATTCCACACGCGGAAATTGCCTTTTTCGGCGGGTGTCATCGCTTGGTAAAGATGCCTGCTGATTGTGTCGCTCCACGAGGTCCCGCTGTCGGTTGACCTATAAAGGTCTTTGCCGCCATTCGTATTGTCTGCGTTGGCAATATCCACGGCGTAGAAGCTCTGGCCATCTGAGCCGATAGCAATTCGGTTCACCTCGGATGGACTGACGATGTCATTCTTATTGGGGACTGCCCCCGGCGTATCGATGCGACTCCACTTGAGCATGCCTGGGTTTGCCAGAACCGACTGTGGCCTGGTTGCGGTCACTCCGCTAATTATTATCAGCATGATGACTAGAAGCCCGAAGACGGTAAGATGTTTGCTTTTCATGATGCCCTCCTAGATGGTTTGACCCCGACAGAGAAAAGAAATCCCCTGCTCCTGAGAGTAGGGGACTCATGGCACAGCTTCGCCGATTCTCTACTTACCCCCTTTTCTCCGCGGAGGTTTGTTCAGGCCAGGGCAGGCGTTCTGACTATTACAGTAGGCGGGGACTGTGCCGGAATTCCACCGGCTTGCTCTCCAATTAAGCCCTCAGTTACCTGAGGGCACCCTGATGTCTTCTTATACCGATTTACATAGAAACCCAGTGTCTCCTTTCTTAGCGCCTTTTGAGCGTCTTTCACTCAGCCTGTGTCTCAAGCACACCGAATATCTCAGGATGAATCAGTTTTGCCACCTCCTCTAACCCGTCTACTATTCTGGGCCCGGGACGCTCAATCAGGTTGGCATCGCTTATCTTATAGACATGATTGCTAACGATTGCCTCTACGCCTCTTAGCCTCGTTTCTTTCTTTATGTTCTTGTACACCAGGTCTCCTGTTGTTCCCATGCCACTGACTATGATTACCTGGGGGTTCTCGGCAACAATTGACTCCAGTGAAGCGACCCGAGATTTCTCGAAGTCGTCAGCAAAGATATTAACGCCTCCAGCCTTCGAAATCAGGTCATCAATGAAAGTCTCAGAGCCCATTGTCCATATCGGCTTATGCCAACAGACGTAGAGGACTCCAGGACGCTCCTCTGGAGTCAAGCTTGCTGTTTTCGATGTGACTGCTTCGATTCTCTGGGTTAAGTCACTCACTAACCGCGCGGCCGCCTTGCTCTTTCCGTTAATCTGTCCCACCAAGGTGATATCGTTCAGCACAGTCTCTACGGATGTTGCTGACATGACGATGACGGTTAGCCCCAGTGCCTCCAGGGCTGGAACCGCCGTTTTCTCGTGGATTGCTTCGGCAAGCACCAAATCTGGCTCCACAGAAACCAGCTTTTCCATATCGGGCGTGGTGTAGCCGGCTACTCGTGTCATGGACTTTGCTGCCTCGGGGTAGTCGCAGTAGTCGGTCGTACCTACTATCTTGTCCTCGAGGCCGAGGGCAAAAAGAATCTCGGTGTTGCTTGGAGCGAGGGAGATAATCCGTTGCGGCAGTTTCTTGATTTCTACCGTTCTTCCTAAATCATCAACAATAGTTAGGGGAAAGCTGGGCGCTTCCTCCGGCTCCGGCGGTAGTTCTTTCTCGGTTGGTGGTGGAGGTGGTGGCGTGGCTTCTTCAGGTGGAGGAGGACCCACGCAGGCAACCGTGAGAACTAGCCCGATTATCGCTAAGGGAGTTAGGAAATGTGAAATGCGCTGTCGTTTCATGGTGTCCTCCTTCATATCTGCAAAAGAATCCCCCTGTCCTCGGGAGCAGGGGGATTAATAAACAATGAATCCCACCCCCCACTCCGCGGAGGCAGATAGAGCTATGGGGCAGGCGTTCTGACTTTTACAGTAGGCGGGACTGTGCCGGAATTCCACCGGCTTGCTCTCCAATTGAGTCCTTGGTCATCCAAGGACACCCCCGGTTACCCTATTCAGTTTGACAATAGTATAGCACTGAGCCAGGAAGGGGTCAATG
>CAZTRR010000008.1:0-35267 GCA_964616785.1 uncultured Dehalococcoidales bacterium | reverse complement strand
TTCAAATCTCCTCCTCGGCACCATTTTCAGCGCCAGTTGTGCGGAAGTAGTTCAGTGGTAGAACGTCTCCTTGCCAAGGAGAAGGTCGCGAGTTCGAATCTCGTCTTCCGCTCCAAAGTAATCCAGGGCGGCGTAGCCAAGTGGTTAAGGCGGGGGTCTGCAAAACCCCTATTCAGCGGTTCGAGTCCGCTCGCCGCCTCAAGTGCTTTGCCGAGGTGGCGGAACGGTAGACGCGGCGGACTTAAAATCCGCTCTCCGCAAGGAGGTGTGGGTTCGAGTCCCGCCCTCGGCACACAGGTTGTTTCTCTCGTCACGCACTCGCAGCAAAAGGCCCGGCCTTTCTACAATCCGGACACCTTGGGAGGGCTACTCCCCCTAACCTCTGTCGTGGACGACTTGGACGTTCAGTGTGACATGAGGCTGTGGGGAGCGCAGACCTTGGACATGGCGTTCTAGCGCGCGGCGTCGGTGGAGTCTCAAGATCGTCTGTAGCCTTGTCTTGAATCGTGGCACTGTGTCCAAAAGTGACTGCGAATCCAGGTGCTCAGATCACATGCAAATGCGTCTTAGTCTGCGGCAGCGACGGGTGAGACGAGATGTTGACATCTTAGCTTGACTGCCAGTCGTGCAGCTTGTTCCAGATTGTGTGTCACCTCGTCGAATCGATCGACGTACTCCGCGCACGTGCCCCGAAAGCTGTCGAGATATGTGTCCGGTATCGATGTAGTTGACATACTGAGGCTGAGTTCTATGTCGGCGAGCTGCATGTCTGCGTCCGACTTGAGTTGTGCAACTTGACGCTCGGCTGCTGCCAATTCCGACCCAAGCTGGCTGCACAGCGCTCGCCACTGGCCTGACGTCAGCTTCGGCATCTCCTGCGCTGTTGTTCCCTGTTCCAGGAGAGGTCTCTCTAACCAGATCTCTACCGCCAAAGCATTGCATTTGTCACATTGCATCAACAACGGCTCTATTGCCTCAGCGGATGGCAGCACTTCTGACATCAGAGCGGAACTCTGGGTACCGTATTCGGCTGGTGATTCCCAGGTAAAACCATCAAACGGATGCCAGTCGAAATCTTGAAGCCCTACGGCAACGGTGTACGCCCGTTCTGCGTAACCTTGCATGGCATAGTAAGTCTCAGAGAACTCAAGCTCCTCAATTGTCCTCAGTTCCTCTGCCGCCTTGGAGGGCTCTTGCTCTGATTGCCCTTGCGGCTGGCCGCAACCTGCGGCTGAGCCAGTCCCCGTACCGGCTAGCTCCTTGTCCACTAATCTTTCACTACGCTCATAGAAATACCACCATCCATCATATTCCGGGTTTATCGGGCAGATCTTAACAACGCTCCATATACCGTGACCGAGATAAGTAGCGGCAAAGACTGGTTCAGCCTCCCCATACTGGGGAGGAGGGGGAGGGCCTCAGCCACCTTTGCTCTCGACGGGCGCAGGACAATCAGGACTGAGGCTCTTGGCGCCGGCTACTATGCTGTCAGACGCGTAACGAGGCACGTCGTTGCAGGCCCCGAACAACAGGGGACAGACCAGCAAGGCTAGCAGACATATACGTTTCATAAACATATACCCGTAGTGTTCTACACTCATCCGCGATAATCTTCCCTTCTGTCCCGCTTATGCCCACAGCGGGGCCGAAGTGTAATGGCTATTCCGGTCTGTTCGATCAAGTCTCACTCAGGTTCCCAAAGGCTGCGCTGAGGTACGACAGACAACCAAGGCCGGACCTACTGTTCGAAGTAGGCGTCGCCTACTTTGGGTTGTCCGCTGCGTTGCCGCCACGTTTCCGTATACACCTTCTCGCGGTCGGCGGTATGCTCCCTTACTGTTTCAGGAATGCCGGCTGCCCTGTCCTTTAGCAGCTCCCTGGTCTCCTTCCCAGTCCGAGGCGCAAGAAGAAGTGCCACCGTTAGACCAACGACCGCACCCAGGGTGAACCCGATAGCGAATCCGGACACTGAGCCTTTGTCACCCATGTCTGTCTCCCTCCTGTAACATTGTACCAGATAGAGAGGGGTAGGATGCAAAACAGGCTGTGATTCTATGGATAGCCCTGCTCTGGCGACTTATGCAGACAGAAGCTGCCTCACAGGATTGCTAGGGCGAACTGCGTTTGCCTGATCTCTTGGCGAGGGTTCCTAGTACTGCCTGCTGAATGGCTTCCGAGGTCAGCCCATGTTTCTGGAGCAATTCTTCAGGCTTGCCTGATTTGGCGTAGGTGTCGTTGATGCCGATGAAGCTCATTGGGACCGGCTTCTCGCGACTTACTACCTGGGCCACTCGGCTGCCCAAGCCACCATGCAGTAGGTGTTCTTCCGCGACTACGATGGCCCCTGTCTGTGAAGCCGCTTGGATAATGGCCTCTTCATCCAGAGGCTTCAGGGTGGGCATGTTGATCACCCGGCAGTCTATACCCTGCGGCGTCAATCTCTTAGCTGCTTCCAGCGCCTTGGCTACCATTATGCCGGTGGCAACAACGGTGGCGTCTTTGCCGGGTCTCAAGGTCACCGCCTTGCCCAGCTTGAAGCGGTAGCCTTCAGTGCAGATGGCGGGAGTCTTGGGGCGGCCGAGCCTGATGTAGAAAGGCCCTTCCGCACGTGCGGCGGCTCTTACAGCTTCAACAGTCTCGATGGCATCGGCAGGAACGATGACGGTGAAACCGGGCAGAGAGCAATATAGTGCCAGGTCTTCGATAGAATGATGGGAGGAGCCGTCTTCGCCGACACTGATGCCGGCGTGGGTGGCTGCAACCTTGACATTCAATCTTGGCTGGGAAAGGCACATTCTCACCTGGTCGAAGCAGCGGCAGGCGGCAAAGACGGCGAAAGTGCTGACAAAGACTGTCTTCCCTGACGCCGCCAGGCCAGCGGCAATGCCTATCATGTTCTGCTCCGCTAAGCCGCATTGAAAGAAGCGTTGCGGGAACTCCTGAGCAAAGAACTTGGTCATTGTTGACCGTGACAGGTCAGCGTCGAGGACTACAATGTTTTGGTCTTCCCTACCCAGTCCTACTATCGCTTGGCCGTAGGCTTCCCTGGTGGACATCTCCTCAGAAACAGTCATTCAAGCTCCTTCAAGGCCGTTTCAGCTTCCTGCGCGGTGGGTGCCTTGCCGTGGAAGTCCACATTGTTTTCCATGAAGCTGACCCCTTTGCCCTTGATGGTATGGGCGATGATGACGGTGGGTTTTGCCTTTGTTTCCCTGGCTTCTTCTGCGGCTCGTATAATCTGGTTGATGTCGTGTCCATCTATCTCGAGGACATGCCAGTTGAAGCTGCGCCATTTGTCCGCCAATGGTTCGAGGTTCATGATGTCACATATCCGGCCGTCAAGCTGTAGCTCGTTATGGTCGACAATGGCTGTCAGGTTGTCTATTTTGTAGTGAGGGGCAGCCATGGCTGCCTCCCAGATTTGCCCCTCGTCGCACTCGCCATCGCCGAGAAGTACATATACTTGGTAATCGCGAGCATCTAGTCTGCCGGCCAGGGCAACGCCAATGCCGAATGATAGACCTTGCCCCAGCGAGCCTGCTGACATCTCTACGCCTGGAGTAAGCGTTCTATCAGTGTGTCCTTGAAGGCGGCTGTCCAGCTTTCTCAGGGTGGAGAGCTCTTCTAGCGGGAAATAACCGCATTCAGCTAAGGCGGCGTAGAGGACTGGGGCGGCATGTCCTTTGCTCAGGATGAATCGGTCGCGGTCCGGCCACTGCGGGTTCTTGGGGTCGTGCCGCATGATTTTGAAGTATAAGGCGGTGATAATATCAGCGGCGGAGAGAGAGCCGCCTGGGTGGCCGCTGCCAGCCGCGGCTGTCATGGTAATGACGTGGCGGCGCAATTGCTTGGCCATCCGTTCCAGTTCCGGTATAGACAAATCTAACTTAGCCGGCGCTAGTGGGACGGGCCGAGAGTTACCTGCGTGACTTACTTCGCTGTCAGACATGGTTATTGATGGCGGTGGATGGCTTGTAATTATAGGCCAGTTGGCCAGCCGTGTCCATATCTGGGTTCGGTTGAGAATATCAAGTCTGTCAATTATAATGCTCAACGTGATTATAGATTTCCATACTCATGTGGTACCGCCTCAGGTAAGGGACAGGCGTGTTGAGTATGTTGGGCGGGATGCTTGCTTTTCCTTGCTTTACTCTCAGCCTAAGGCCAAACTGGCATCGGTGGAGGAACTGATTGCCAGCATGGATGATTGCGCCATTGACAGGTCGGTTATCCTCAATCTGGGGTGGGTGAGTCATGAGCTTTGTGTCGAGACCAATGACTATCTCTTAGAAGCTGCAGCGCGTTACCCTCAGCGGGTTATCAGCTTCTGTGTCATTCAGCCCTTGGCCCGCGACAAGGCTATCAGAGAGCTGGAGCGCTGTGTCAGGAGTGGAGCCAGGGGCATTGGTGAGATGAGACCTGATGTCCAGGGCTTTGACCTGAGGGACAACACAGTGATGAAACCTGTAGTGGAGTTCGCTATAGAGCATGATTTGATTTTCCTCATTCATGCCTCTGAGCCGGTGGGACACGAGTATTTCGGCAAAGGCAATATCACTCCAGACACCATCTATCCCTTTATCTCAAACTTCCCTGAATTGAAATTGGTATGTGCTCATTGGGGTGGTGGTTTGCCTTTCTATGCTCTGATGCCCGAGGTTGCGGAGGTTCTTGCCAATACTTTTTTCGACACAGCGGCCACTCCGTTTCTGTATCAACCTCAGATTTTCAAGCACGTAACCGATATTGTGGGCAGTGGCAAGATTCTTTTCGGCAGCGATTACCCGCTTCTTTCACCAAAGCGGATAATGGATCAGCTTGAACTCGCTGAGCTTGGTATGGAAGACAGCGCCAGGATTCTCGGAGGCAATGCCCATAGTTTGTTGTCTATTCCATAGTCTGGGTCGTACGTTTGGTGGGTGGTAACGCCATTGAACGACCAGCAGATTCGGTCTTTCATTGCTGTTGAACTACCTGAAGAGGTCAGGTCTGGGCTGCATCAGCTACAGGCTGAGCTAAGGCGGCCTGGACATGGTTTTGTCAAATGGGCGGCTCCTGGGGGTATCCATCTTACTTTGAAGTTCCTGGGCAACATAGCTCCCCAGAAGGTTTCTGAGATAGCCAGGGTTATGGAACAGGCTAGCCAGGGAGTCTCCTCTTTTCAATTGAAGATCGGCGGGATGGGGGCTTTTCCTAACTTCAGGCGCCCCCGAGTCCTTTGGGTGGGTATTGGAGGTGAGGTGGATAGGTTAGTAGATTTGCAGCAGCGCCTTGACCGGGGTCTGGTTCCTTTGGGCTTTGCCCCCGAAACGCGTCCATTCACCCCTCATCTGACTTTAGCCCGGCTGCGACAAGGCACTTCCCCTCAAGACCAACGGGACTTCGGCGAATCAGTAATGAAGACACCGCTGGAAGTCGCGTATGAGATGAACGTGAGCAGCCTGAGTCTGATGAGGAGCCAGCTCTTGCCTGGTGGGGCTGTCTACAGCCGCCTGGCGGAGGTGAAATGGAACAGCCAAGGTGACACGTGACTGTTATCTGGGTGATCAGTAGCAGTGCCGCGATTTGCCATCCAGAATGCAGTTGGTGTATACTTTATCCATCTTCGGAGGAGGTGGAATCGTGGAAAACAATTCCTTTCCCAAATGTTTGAAGTGTGAGACAGGTGTTCTCGTGCCGCTGTCTGACTTCGGTAGTCAAGGGGCGGCGATTCACTACAAAGCATGGGTGTGCACCAATCCTGATTGCGGGTTCAATCTCAAGATCAGGAATGGAGACGTATATCTAAATGAGCCCATTTTCAGTGGTACAGGTCCTAGTCCGCGGTCGCGCTTGTAGACGCAAGTAGCCGCGTCCATATCTCTGGACCTTCGGGGTGCTGGGTTTGTCCTTGTCGTTGGGGCAACTGCGAAGCACGGTTGTTGATTTCTTTTTTCCGCGCCGGTGCGTTGGCTGTGGCAGAATGGGTGATTTCCTCTGTATTGGTTGCGGTCAGAAATTACCACGGCTGCTGCCACCGATTTGTCAGAGGTGTGGCAAACCTGAATCAAGCGGAGGTTTGTGCTCCACTTGCTGGGGGTGTCAGACTGCCATCAGTGGCGTACGGTCTCCGTTTCGCTTCGACGGGGTGATGCGGCGGGCTATCCACGAGCTGAAGTATCGTAACCTCAAGGCAATCTCCGGTTCTTTGGCTGAGTTGTTAGCTGCTTATCTCCGAGACAACCCGGTGCCCGGGGAAGTTCTCGTGCCCGTACCCCTTCATCCTCGACGGTTACGGGAGCGCGGTTACAATCAATCAAGCCTACTGGCGCTTGAACTGGCGAGGCGAACTGGCTTGGCTGTGGTTGAGGACGGCTTGTACCGTTCCAAGGATAGCCCGTCTCAGGCGCAAACAACGACTGTTGAAGACCGACGAGGAAATGTGGCTGATGCCTTTGCCTGTCGGAACAGCAAACTGAGTGGAAAGCAGGTTCTGTTGGTTGATGATGTATGCACTTCAGGAGCCACTCTGGAAGCCTGTGCTGCCGCTCTCAGGGCTGCTGGAGCTGCTTCAGTGTGGGGCTTGACTTTGGCCAGGGAAACTTGATGAAGGAGCTAAAGCTATGGAATTGGAAGTGTATGGCAAGAATCTGGAAGTCTCAGAAGCCGTCCGGGGCTACGTACAGAAAAAGATTGGCAAATTGGCTCGTTACCTGCCCAGTCTCAGTGACGCCAGTGTGGAAATACATGAGGAGCAGACGAAGTCGCCTCAACATCGTTTTACTGTTCAAGTTACTCTGAATAGCAGAGGCACCTTGCTGAGGGGTGAGGAGAAGGGTGAGAACGTATACGTGGCTGTTGATGCCGTGGCTGAGATATTGGCACGTCAGATCGAGCGCTACAAGGGAAAGTTGTATAAGAAAGGGAGAGGCGTCTCCTTGGCGCGGCAGGCTTCCGTTTCAGGGGAAGGGATTCCTGGGCAGGAAGCTGAGGCTTTGCCTAAGGTAGTCAGAGTCAAGAGCTTTCCGGTAAAGGCGATGTCTGTGCCTGAGGCGACTGAGCAAATGGAACTTTTGGGGCATGACTTTTTTCTCTTCATCAACGTTGATAACGACACGCTTAATTTGCTGTACCGGCGTAAGAATGGCGACTATGGACTGATTCAGCCTGACTTAGCCTGAAACTGCTAGAGAGTAGGCATGAGCGAAATTGGTGAAGTAATCATAGGAAAAACAAGACTCGGCTTGATTCAAGGTGACATTACTCGGCAGGGGACGGATGCTATTGTCAATGCCGCCAATTCCGGCTTGATGGGTGGAGGTGGTGTGGATGGCGCTATTCACAGAGGTGGTGGGCCAGCCATCTTGGCGGAGTGTCGCCAGATTGTATCGCGGATGGGGCGCTTGGATACAGGCAGAGCTGTCATGACTACTGGAGGCAACCTTGCGGCGAAATATGTGATTCACACTGTAGGCCCGGTATGGCGTGGTGGTAGCCGCGGTGAGGGCGAGCTTTTGGCCAGCTCTTACCGGGAGAGCTTGAAGCTGGCTGCTGACCATAACTTGAAGAGCGTTGCATTTCCATCCATAAGCACTGGTGCCTATGGGTACCCGGTGGCTCAAGCGGCGGATGTAGCTGTGAGCACAGTGGTTGCTTTCTTAGGTGGTGTGCCAACTTCGTTGGAAGAGGTCTTCTTTGTTCTCTACGATTCCAACACTTTCCAGGCCTATACTACTGCACTAGGTGAAGGCACCGGCCGGGGGTGAGGTCGTTTTGCTGGGGGGCTTGCCTGGGTAGAAAGAGAGCGCTCAGTTGGGTTTTGTATTGCTTGAGACTTGTCTAGGGTGGATGGGGGTTGCGGGTTCGCCTAATGGGCTTAGAAGGGTCATCTTGCCCCAGGAATCCAGGGAAGCGGTGATTGGGCAGTTTAGGAACCTGGGTTTGCCCGTTGAAGGTGGCGATGCCACAGACTTTGGCGACTTAGCTGACAGGCTCAAGCGGTATTTGGACGGGGAGCCGGTGGATTTTCTAGATAAGTTGGATTTGGCTGGGACAACCACGTTTCAGCAGGATGTGTGGCGGGTAACACGAGCCATCCCTTATGGTGAGACCAGAAGCTATGCCTGGGTGGCGGGGCAGTTGGGTCTACCTGATGCAGCCAGGGCCGTGGGGCAAGCCCTAGGCAGGAATCCGTTGCCGATTGTAATACCATGTCACCGGGTGATTGGCAGCGATGGTGGTCTGGTTGGTTTTGGTGGTGGTGTGGAGATGAAGAAATGTCTGCTCCGTCTGGAAGCTAACGGGCAAGCAAATAGCTCTCTGCGCTCATAGACTCCAGATTACTGCCTGCCCACTACTAAGAGAGTAACCACAGGGGCTTACTCAAAGCTGTCGGAGCCGGTGCCATGTTGCGCGATAGACTGGCTGAATTACTCTGTCAATGTGTGTGAGAGGGTAGGCGTCTGGTGGCGTGAGCTTGGGCCTCGCGACAAGCAAGGCAAAACCCCGAGATCGTGACGGGAGTGCCCCGATTTTGACAAGCTGCCAGCGGACACAGTATGCTGTGCATTGAGGCCCCTGTGGGTGGAGTTCTTTCGAGCCTGCTTTGCGCCCTCTGGCACGACACAAACCAGCATGAAAGGAGAGTTCATGGAATATACGCAGATCAAATGCGAAATATCCGATAGGATCTTGACTATTACGCTCAATAGACCGGAGAGGTTAAATGCTTACACGCATACCATGTGTAATGAACTCATCGACGCTTTCGCTAGGGCTGACGACGATGACGAGGTGAGAGTCGTGATTGTAACAGGCGCTGGTCGAGCCTTCTGCGCCGGGGCCGATTTGAGTCCTGATGACCCAGCCTCAAGGCGACGTCCGGGAGAGCCCGTCGATGACATTGAAGAGTATAGAGACCTTGCTGGACGGCTCACTTTGCCGATCTACGACCTGAAAAAGCCTGTAATCGCTGCCATTAACGGACCGGCAGCGGGCGTCGGAATCACAATGACGCTGGCAATGGATGTCCGACTAGCGTCTGAGAATGCCAGGATGGGATTTGTGTTCACCAGACGTGGCATTGTTGCCGAGGGAGCCAGCAATTGGTTCTTGCCTCGCATTGTGGGTATGGGCAAAGCCGCGGAGTGGATGCTCACCGGAAGAGTGTTCGCGGCTCAGGAAGCACTCGCTCATGGATTGGTCACCGAAGTCCTGGCCCCGAACGCATTGATTCCTCGGGCACGTGAGATCGCCCTGGAAATCGCGCAGAATACTTCTGCCATCGCTGTCGCTCTTTGCCGTCAGCTCCTTTGGAAGATGGTGGGTGCTGACCATCCCATGGAAGCCCACAAAATTGAGGCAAAAGCTCTCGAATGGGCTTTTCAGCAGGCAGATGCCCAAGAAGGCATCGTGTCATTTCTCGAAAAGAGACCAGCAAGATTCCCAATGAAACCCAGTACTGATATGCCCGCCTTCTATCCCTGGTGGACTGAGAGGCCGTTTACTTGGTAATCGCTGTGTCTCCGGACGTAGATGATACTTCCAAATCCCCCGTCCAATTCGTTGCGCCTATGTGATATGTGCTCACCGGAATCTCATTGCGCCCGACGCACAGTCATATGAGGTGACGTGACAGCCTACCCAACCTCTTCCACTCTGAGGGTATTGGCCCCTAGTACGCTATTCAAATCCTGTGCCAATTCGGGGCAGTAGTTTGTTCTGTTTGGTAGTGCCAACCTAACCGTCTTCTCACCGGCAACTATCGTCAGTTGGACGGTGTCTTCTCCCGAGTACCTGCCGAGGACTTCTCTTACCCGGTGGAGCCGGGTTACACCCTCCTCGTCCTCATCGCTTTCATTAATGGTGATTACTATTTGGCGTGGTGAGGGAGGCTGAGTGGTCGGCTCGATTTCTCCGGTTTCGTCACCGCCGGGCTGATACTGTCGCACCCGGTAGCAACTGATGCTTACTCGCTCATCTCTTAGCTTCACTGCACCTTCAACCAAGAGGATTGCACCTTCTTGCCACAGCTCCTTAGTCTGGCCATATACTTCGGGCCAGGCAGTAACCTCGATGCTGCCGTCGAGGTCTTCCAGAGTTGCAATGACAAAAGGTCGACTATCTCGGGTATAGAGTTGTCGCGTGGCGACTATCATTCCAGCGACTATGACCTTTTCACCAACCATTTCGCCGTTGATTTGCCCACAGAGGGCTGTAGTGGCGTTTGCCAACTTGGGAGCTATCGAAGCAAGAGGATGTTCGGAGAAATAGACGCCTAATAGTTCTCTCTCCCAGTCCAGTCTGTCTTTGAGAGATAGGTCGACCCCCTCCAGATTCAAGTCAGGGAGTGGCGTGGCGACAGTCTCGCCCCAGAGGTCAAACATACTGGCTTGTCCTGATTCCCTTAGTTGCTGCTCCCGCTGAGCCAGGGATATGATTCTGTCGATGGCAGGGAGGAGTACCTCGCGAGGGGCAAGACAATCTAAAGCGCCAGCTTTGATTAGGCTTTCCACCACTTTCTTGTTGATACTGCGCAGCCCGGCACGTCGGCAGAAGTCTTCGACAGACTTGAAAGTACCTCCCTCTTGGCGGGCTAATATGATAGGCTCGACAGCTGCATGTCCAACATTCTTAATGGCTGTTAGGCTGAAGCGGATGGCTGCCTTATCATCTTGCCTCTCGATTGCAAAGCTCGTCTCGCTCTTGTTAACGTCAGGCGGCAGCACTGGAATGCCCAGGCGACGGCTTTCGATAATGCCTGAGTTCAGTCTTTCTGAATGGTCAGCATAAGTGTTTAGGAAGGCGGTCATATACTCGACGGGGTAGTTAGCTTTGAGGTAGGCAGTTTGGTAGGCGATGAGGGCGTAGCTTACGCTGTGAGCTTTATTGAAGGCGTAGCCAGCGAAGGGTTCGATCAGTGCGAAGATCTCGGCCGCCAGGTCGGCAGATATTCCTTTCTGCTTGGCACCATTCATGAAATTCTGCCGCTCTTTCTTCATAACCTGCGGTATTTTCTTCCCCATGGCTTTGCGGAAAATGTCGGCTTGCCCCAAGCTGTACCCGGCCAAGGCCTGAACAATAAGGAGTACCTGGTCCTGATAGACGATGACCCCGTAAGTCTCCTCCAGGATTTCCTGGACGGTGGGATGAGGATAGCGTATGGGCTCAAGTCCAAGCTTTGCCTTGATGAATGTAGGTATGTGCTCCATCGGGCCAGGGCGGTACAGAGCTACCATGGCCGCTATATCATTAAACGTGGTAGGCTTAAGCTCAGTTATGTAGCGGCGCATGCCACTGCCTTCCAATTGGAAGACGCCGCTGGTTTCTCCGGAGGCGAGTAGCGCAAAGGTTGCCGGGTCATCCGGCGGAAGGTGCTGTAAATCTATGCAGATGTTAAGGTCTTTGGCGATGATTTCTCTGGCTTTGGCCAGGAGAGTGAGGTTAGCCAGCCCAAGGAAATCCAGCTTGAGCAGTCCAAGGCGAGCAACACTGTCCATGGAGAACTGGGTCATGGTTGTGCCCTGTTGATTATCTTTGCTGGCGCGTTGCAGTGGTAGATGCTCAGTCAGAGGATCGCTGGATATGACTACTCCAGCGGCATGTGTACTAGCGTGGCGAGCTGTTCCCTCCAGCCTCTTGGCAGTCCCGATTAAATTTCGCACTGCGTTATCTTCATCGCAGATGCTGTGAAGCTCTTTGTTCTCGGCCAAGGCCTGGTCGAGTGTTATGTTTGGTCTGACTGGAACCAACCGGGCTACTCTGTCAACCTCACTGTAGGGCATACCTAGGGCTCTGCCTACATCTCTAATAGCGGCTCTGGCGCCCAGAGTGCCAAAGGTGATGATCTGGGCTACGTGGTCAGAGCCATATTTCTGGGTGACGTAGGCTATCATCTCGTCACGGCGGTCATCTTGGAAGTCGAGATCGATGTCTGGTAGCTCACGCCGTTCTACGTTTAGGAAGCGTTCGAAAACCAGCCTATTGGCCAGTGGGTCGATGTTGGTTATGCCAAGGCAGTAGAGAGCGAGGCTAGCGGCAGCGCTGCCGCGAATGCCGAAGAGAATGTCTTGTTCTCTGGCGTAGGAAATAAGGTCCCAGACAACAAGGAAATAGTCAGCAAACCGCGTCTTGCCAATAACCTCTAGTTCATAAGTCAGCCGCTCCTCAATTTGCGGCGTGGTCGATGGATAGCGTTGCTTCAATCCTTGCCAGCAAAGCTCAGCCAGATAACCATCGGCTGTTTTGCCTGGTGGTAACTCTACCTGCGGCAGATGAAGTTCACCAAACCTGAATTGCAGTTCGCACATATCGGCAATTGCCTGGGTGTTCTCCAGCGCTTGGGGTAGGTCGGCGAAGAGAGTCGCCATTTCCTCAGGGCTTTTGAGGTAGAAGAAATCACCGGCCATCTTTAGCCTTTTCTGGTCATAAATTGAGGTGTTGGTTTGAATGCAGAGAAGCAGCTCATGAATCGAGGCGTCTTCTTTATTAATGTAGTGGACATCAGTGGTAGCCACTACGCGGATGTTCAGCTTGTGAGAAAGAGAGAGCAGGCCTTCGTTGATCTGGTCAAGTTCGGGGATGGGGTGTCTCTGGATTTCCAGATAGTAATCCTCGAAGACTTCCCTATACCAGCCCGCTGCCGCAGTAGCATCTTCAAGGCGACCCTGTAAGATTAGGCGAGGCAGTTCCCCGTGTGCACAGCCAGATAGAGCCACAAGGCCTTCGTGGTAATCCGTCAGGAGTTCCTTATCTACTCGTGGCTTATAGTAGAAGCCTTCGAGATGTGCTTTGGTGACTAGCTGGACCAGGTTGAGGTAGCCTTGTCGGTTCTTGGCGAGCAAGGTTAAGTGGTACGGGTTCTTGTCACTGGCATCCCGACTCTGGCGATTTGTTTGCGCCAAATAGACTTCGCAGCCAACAAGCGGCTTGATGCCCGCGCTCTTAGCCGTGGTGTAGAAATCGATAACACCGTGCATGCTACCATGGTCGGTGATTGCCAGACTGTTCATGCCGAGGTCTTTGGCTTTGGAAACAAGGTCGGGAATGCGGCATAAGCCGTCAAGCAAGCTATACTCGGTGTGAACATGAAGGTGGGTAAACATTGGGCTTGTTCTGGATGGGCTTGTCTTCAATTATAGCATAAAGGATCGGGAGGACATGGTTGGACCCTGGAAAGGATTTGAAAAAAAGTTGACAGCCGGGAGACTCGCCGACTATTATCTGCTTTGCCTCTATAGGACTGAAATGAACATTGGTCGAACTGTTGCCTTCTGGCTTATCGCATGTTGCCTGCCCCTGTTGATGATAGCCGCTAGTCTCGGCTGGGCAGTCAATGAAACCAGGCTTTATGAGTACGGCTTTGACGAATATCAAATTGGCCGGGTAACGGGCATAGATGAGCTGGAGTTGGAAAGGATAGCCCGGCACTTGATCGACTATTTCAATCTAAGGGTGGATTCAGCTCAGGTGAGGGCCGTTAAGGGAGGGGAGGAGTTCAACCTGTTCAATGAGCGGGAGCTAGTGCATCTTCAGGATGTAAGAGACTTGATTCAATTGGACTACCGGGTTTTGGCAGGGGCTTTGGTGCTTATGCTCATATGTGCCCTCGTGCTATTGCTGTGGTTGAAGGATAGGTGGCGGACTCTCATCAAAGGTCTATTCTGGGGAAGCTTGGCTACGTTGGGTTTGGTGGTTGCCTTGGGGCTTTGGGCTGTATTTGGGTTTGAGCAGCTGTTTCTTCTTTTTCATTTGGCCAGCTTCTCTAACGAATACTGGATGCTTGACCCGGCTCGGGATTATCTAATCATGCTGTTTCCCGGGTCATTTTTCTATGATGCAGCTCTGTTTGTTTTCGTGGCAGTGTTGGCGGAAGCACTGCTTGTTGCTGGTGTTGCCTTTGGCATCTTGAAGTCGAAGAGCGAGGGCATTGGATTCGGGTGCAGGGTGACAAATTGTGGTGCTCGAAATAGGTGACGAGTTGATACTCAGGAGCGTCCAGCGGTCTATATGTGACAACTGTCGCAACTGGTGGCGGCGCAGCTAGAGCATGAGCTGGCTGTGCCGGCTATCGGGGTGGATTCTCCGTTGTTACCTTTGGAAAAGGAAGCGAATCGAGAGAAGAGCCGCCTGGTGGGGTGCTTGCACTGAGGGCAGGAAGCATCTTCATCGGCTCTGCTTATGGATTGCAATAGCTCAAACCTGTACCCGCACCCGAGACAGAGGTATTCATAGATAGGCACGTTATTGCTCCTGCTAGGTAACTTTAGCTGATAGCCACTGCTAAGTCAAATCCTCTCACTATCTTCTGAAGGATTTCTTTGAATGTCGTATCAGTGACTAGTATAATACCTCAGATTGGATTTGGCGTAAGTGAGGGGGTGGAACAGAGTTGTCGATCGAGAAAGCAGTTGAGAAGCTTACCTCGTGGATTGGCGAGACGGTGTCATCAGCGGGGGGTAAGGGGGTAGTACTCGGGTTGAGCGGCGGAATCGACTCTTCTGTGGCTGCTGTTTTGTGTCAGCGGGCTCTTCCTGAGGCTACCTTAGGCATTATCATCCCTTGCTACAGTGATAGGGTTGATAGGGAGCACGCTGAGCTTGTAGCCGCCAGCTTTAGGATACCCGTAGAGGTCGTTGTTCTCGATGAGGCCTTTGATGCTTTGGTCAAGGCCTTGCCGAGCAAGGGCTACAGATTGGCCACAAAAGAACTGGCGGAAGCCAACATCAAGCCGAGGCTGCGAATGGTGACCCTCTATTACTTCGCTAACCGTCTCAATTACTTGGTGGTCGGCGCTGGCAACAGGAGCGAACTGTCCGTCGGTTACTTTACCAAGTATGGGGATGGGGGCGTGGACCTGTTGCCTCTAGGCAACCTGCTGAAAAGCCAGGTGCGCGACCTGGCTATGTATTTGAAGATCCCTCTGGAAATCATTGGTAAGCCGCCTTCAGCAGGTTTGTGGGCTGGGCAGACAGATGAGGCCGAGATGGGACTGACTTACAGGGAGCTCGACAATTATCTGGCTACGGGTGATGGCGGTGGGGAGGTCAAGGAAAGGATTGATTCCATGATAAATAGAAGCAGCCATAAACGTCGTACGCCACCCGCCCCCTTGCTATAGATCGGTAGCTCTTAAACGTGGGTTGTGTTGGCATATCGCCTGTGCTATGATGCCTCTAGTAGCTACAGGAGGGAGGAGATGACCACAGAGAGGGATAAAGCACTGGAGTTGGCAGTAACTCATATTGAAAAACAGTACGGCGAGGGCGCGATCATGAGGCTGGGCGACCTGTCGGCGAAGCTGGTTGCGGAGGCTATCCCTACGGGTTCACTCAGTTTGGACTTAGGTCTGGGAATAGGCGGTATTCCGCGAGGCCGGGTTACCGAGATTTTTGGTAGTGAAGCTTCAGGGAAGACTACTCTTGGCCAGCATATAATTGCCGAGGCTCAGAAACTTGGCGGTATTGCTGTCTATATAGATGCTGAGCACGCTCTCGATCCCGTGTATGCAGGCAGGTGTGGGGTGAAAGTTGAAGATTTGCGCATCTCGCAACCTGATAACGGTGAGGAGGCTTTGGAGATTACCGAGGCTCTCGTGAGAAGTGGAGCTGTTGACGTAATAGTCATTGATAGCGTAGCTGCTTTGGTGCCTCGGTCTGAGATCGAGGGAGAGATGGGCGATACGCATGTTGGCTTACAGGCGCGATTGATGTCTCAGGCATTAAGGAAATTAGTAGCGGCAATCAGCAAGTCACGTACTGCTGTGGTCTTCGTTAACCAGCTGCGAGAAAAGGTGGGCGTCATATTCGGTAGTCCTGAGGTTACTCCTGGCGGGAGAGCCTTGAAGTTCTATAGTTCGGTGAGGATAGATCTGAGAAAGGCCGATACTATCAAGCGTGGCTCGGAAGTCGTAGGCAACCGGGTCAGAGCCAGAGTGGTCAAGAACAAAATGGCGCCGCCATTTCGCACCGCTGAATTTGACATAATGTTTGGCCGTGGCATAAGCAAGGAAGGTGACCTTATCGATTTAGGTACCGGCTTGGGGACAATAAAGAGGACTGGCACTTTCTTTACTTTCGGTGACATCAAACTGGGCCAAGGGCGGGAAAATGCCAAAGACTATCTAGTGGAGCACCCTGACGTGGCACTGGAGATCGAGCGTGAGATAAAGGCTTCAGCGCTGTCTGTATGAAAAAGGGGTGCTGAACGTTGATTTGTGAGCCCGGGTTCGAATAGTTCATTTCCAGACGATTTTTTGGATTACAGCACACTGGTGTTGTTCTCGCGAGTGGCCTCACCTCGTTCAGGACAAGTCTCACATAGATGTCTCCTTGCCATTGACAGCCAAGCAAAGCAGCCTGGTGAAGAGTGCGGACTTCGTGTTGCCAGCCTACAGTGTGCGGACTAAGGCTGGAGATGAGGGCACTGCTTAGTAGATCGCAGCTCCGCAAGAAAGGAGGCCGGAGAGAATTCAGATGGGCACGATTACCGCTCTCCGGGTGGGTAGTCGTAAGAGCCGACTGAATGTGTTTGTCGATGGTTCTTTTTCTTTCGCTATAGATGGAGAAGTCGCAGCCAGAGCTGGGCTGCAAGTTGGCCATCAGCTGTCGGCAGACCGTATGAAAGAACTAGTGCAGGGTTCCCTTTTTCAGGACTGCATTGATACTGCTTTGCGTTATCTCAGTTATCGTCCCAGAAGTGAAGCCGAGGTGAGACGGCGGCTATATCGACATGGTTGTGGTGAATATGTGGTGGATAAAACCATAACTGAGTTGAAGGGACGGAGACTGATTGACGATGTGGTTTTTGCTCAGTTCTGGAAGGATAATCGCCTGTCCTTTAGTCCGCGCAGCGGACGGATGATAAAGCTTGAGTTGATGCAAAAGGGAGTAGCTGGTGAAACGGCGGATGAAGCTATAGGGGATATTGATGATGAGACCAGTGCTTACGAGGCAGGGCGGAAGAAAGCCCGTGCGCTGGCCGCTTTGGACTATAGCGAATTCTGTCATCGTCTATCTGATTATTTGAGACGACGAGGCTTCAGTTATGAAGTCATTGGTTCTGTTGTGACACGTCTGTGGCGTGAACGGCAAGCTCCCTCTACTTAACCCTGCTGCATGGGTTATTCGTTTGACACTGGCTCCACGAAGGATTAGTATTAGACTAGGAGAATCAGTAAAGGGATTCACCATATGTTGTGTTCTATGAAAGCGAGGCAAATGAATGGCTTACCCATTAATATACTTTGTTGTAGTTGTGCTTGTTCTTTTTTTGGGCCTACTCGTTGGGTATTTTGCCAGACAATTACTGGCCAACCAACAGTTGCGTGGTGCTCAAAACGAAGCAAAGAGATTGCTGGAAGAGGCGACAGCCAAATATGAAGACATGCTCCGTAAGGCCAGAGAGGAGGCCGTTAAGGTCAGACAAGCTGCCGAAGCTGACAGCCGCGAACGCCGTTATGAGTTGCAGGGGATGGAAAGACGTTTCAACCAGAAGGAGGAGCGGCTGGATCGGAAATTGGAGTCGGTGGATCGCCGCGAACAGGGTTTAGCTGATCGGGAGAACCAACTCGAGGGTGCAAAAGCTCAACTGGAAGAGATTCGAAACAAGCAGTTACATCAACTTGAACTCATCTCGGGGATGTCGAGTGACGAGGCTAGACAGGAATTGCTCCACGCTGTAGAGGAGGAGATCCGTGAGGAAGCATCACGGCGGGTTCGGGAGTGGGAAGAGCGAATAAAGGATGAAATCGGTGACAAAGCCCGTGAGATCCTGGCTACGACTATCCAGCGTTGCGCCACCGATGTAGTGTCCGAAACCACGCTATCTGTTGTCCCTTTGCCCAGCGATGAGATGAAGGGACGACTTATCGGTCGTGAAGGACGCAACATCCGAGCTTTGGAACAGGCTACGGGTGTGGACCTTATAATTGATGACTCTCCGGAGGCTGTGACTATTTCTAGTTTTGATCCGCTGAGGCGAGAAATCGCCAGGGTAGCCTTGAATAACCTTGTCCTCGACGGTCGTATTCACCCAGCGCGGATTGAAGAAGTTGTGGGCAAGGCCAAGAACGAAGTTGAGGCTACAATTCGGAATGAGGGAGAACGGGCAGCCCGCGAGGCTGGTGTGCAGGCACTGCATCCCGAATTGATCAGGCTACTGGGTAAGCTAAAGTTCCGAAGCAGCTATGGTCAGAATGTGTTGACTCATAGCCTTGAGGTCGCCCACTTGGCGGGAATGCTGGCTGCCGAAATTGGTGCCAATGTGGGCTTGGCCAAGAGGGCTGGTCTACTTCATGATATTGGAAAAGCGGTTGATCATGAAGTCGAAGGCCCGCATGCTTCCATAGGGGCTGATTTGATAAAGCAGTGGGATAAGTCGGAAGAGGTAGCTCAGGCTGCCGCCGAGCACCATGGGGAGGCTACTACGACCAGCGCCCTGGGCTTTATCATTGCTACTGCTGATGCCATAAGTGGGTCAAGATTGGGAGCCCGGAGGGAATCTCTGGAGCAGTACCTAAAGCGCATTGAAGAGTTGGAGAATGTGGCTAATGCTTTTCCTGGAGTTGAAAAGGCTTTTGCTATCCAAGCTGGGCGCGAAGTACGCATTTTGGTTAAACCGGAGCAGATAGATGACTTGGGAGCCATGAGACTGGCTCGGGACATCGTTGAGAAAATAGAGAGCACTCTTCAGTATCCGGGGCAGATAAAGGTGACTGTGATGCGGGAGACCAGGGCGGTGGACTATGCTAAGTAACTGGCGTAAGGGACAGTATTGCGCGTATTGATGATAGGCGACGTTGTAGGTAAGCCTGGCAGAAGGACAGTGCGAGAACTCCTGCCAGGCTTACGTCATGAATACGGGCTTGACTTGGTCATAGCCAATGGTGAGAACTCGGCTGGTGGTCTAGGCATTACGTTAGGGACTGCACAGGAGTTTCTTGATTCCGGCGTGGATGTGATTACCACTGGCAACCATGTGTGGGCCAAGAAGGAGATTATTCCCTATCTGGACGGGGACTTGCCTGTTCTCCGGCCTTTGAATTTCCCGCCAGGTGCACCGGGGCGCGGGTTTTTATCGACCGGAAATGCCTTGGTAGTGAATGTAGTTGGGCGTGTTTTTGTCGGTGAGTATGATTGCCCTTTCCGGGCTATGGACTGCTTGCTTTCGGAAACCAGAAGTGCACCCAACGTTATCATCGTCGATTTCCATGCTGAAGCTACTTCCGAGAAGGTGGCTATGGGCAGGTATCTTGACGGACGAGTCAGTGCAGTGCTCGGTACGCATACACATGTGGGCACTGTGGACGCTCGCATATTGCCCAAGGGCACCGCGTATGTTACTGACGTCGGCATGGTTGGTCCTGTGGATTCGGTTATCGGCGATGATGCCGAGTCAGTACTGCACAGTTTTCTTACCAGGATGCCTCATCGCTTGTCAGTTGGCAAAGGGAAAACCAGTTTCGACGCCGTGCTCGTCGAGGTAGACGAAGCTAGTGGCAAAGCGCTGAGCATTCAGCGGGTTCAACGGGAAGGGGAAGCAGTAGATGAAGGCTGACCTCCATGTGCATACTACTGCCTCTGATGGACGATTGGAGCCCAGGGAGATTGTTGGTTTGGCAGTGAAGGTTGGGCTTGACGTCATTGCCGTTACTGACCATGATACTGTAGGTGGTGTGACTCCGGCTCTGGCAGCTGCTGATACTTTCCCTTCGCTTACAGTTATCCCCGGGGTGGAGATTAACACCGATGTACCTCACGGTGAGGTGCACGTTCTAGGCTATTTTATTGACTACACTGGGAGGAAGCTAGGTACTACCTTACAGGGACTGCGCGATTCGCGGGAGGGGCGCGCGCAGAAGATGATTGCCAAGCTCAGTGGCTTGGGCATGGAAATTGAGTGGCAGCGGGTACAAGAGCTAGCTCAAGGCGGTTCTGTATGTCGGCCTCATATAGCTCAGGCTTTGTCGGAAAAAGGGTATGTCAGCTCGGAGAAGGAAGCTTTTGATAAGTACATTGGCCACGATGGACCTGCTTATGTGGACCGGCAGAAGGTGCTTCCGGTTGAGGCCGTAAAGCTCATTATCGAAGCCCAAGGCTTGCCTGTCCTGGCTCACCCGGCAGGAATTGACAATCTCGATGAGGTTGTTTCCGAGCTAAAAGGGGCTGGCTTGGTCGGCATTGAAGTGTACTACCGTGACTATGGTTCTGATGTAATGGACAGGCTGCTGAAAACTGCCAAGCAATATGAGCTTGTTCCGACGGGAGGTTCGGACTATCACGCCTTTGGGGATGGCTCTGAAGTCATGATTGGGGAAGCGTGCGCTCCGCACCAGTCGGTGGAGCGATTGTTTGCTCTGGCTGACAAGCGCAGCCTAGAACTGATAACGTGCCGTCAGTATCAGGCTGGGGAGCCCGGCTGAAGACTATGCAATGTGCTAAGCATCCAGATGTAGAAACAAACCTCGCTTGCGGGAAATGTGGTAAGCCTATCTGTCCGAAATGCTTGGTTCAGACTCCTGTAGGAGTGCGGTGTCCAGAATGCGCCAACCTGAAGTCTCTGCCCACTTATCAGGTTTCAACACCATATTATCTCAGGGCTACAGGGGCTGGCATTGGAATTGCTCTTGCTTGCGGCTTTGTTTGGTTGGGCATATATCTAGTCCCGTTGCCCTTCATGTTCTTTTTTCGCTTTCTAATAGCTGCCGGCGCAGGTTATGCTATTGGTGAAGTGGTCAGTCTTGCGGTAAACCGAAAGCGTGGCACAGGCCTCGCAATTGTCAGTGGGCTCAGCGCTGCCCTGTGTTTTGCTATTCCCAATGTGTTTTTTACCCCGGTTGGGCTCAGTCTCTGGGGTTTGCTCGTTCTGGCGGTGGTTGTCTTTATGGCGGTGATTCGGGTCCGCTAGATGGCGTGCTATTAGGCAATTCGCGCAATTTATAAGAAAGGCTATTAGGTAATTCATCTATTGACCTCTGTCTTGGCGTAGTGGTAAGATATGGGCAGCAATTCCTGACTGGTCGTTAGTATGGCTGTGTGGAGGCTGTAGGCGAAAGAACAAAGCCGGATATGCCTACCAATAACAGTAGCAACGGTTCAGAGAGAGAAAAGCCCGACGGCTTGGCAATAAGCCGGAGGGCTTTTCTTGGTGTCTCGGCAGGTGCTGCCGCAGCCTTTGCGGCCAGCCGTGTCATGAAGCGCCCCGAATTCTCCCTTGTCTCTCCTCCGGATGTCAATGCTGAGGGGATTGTTACGGAGGAGTGGGTGGCTACGTCTTGTCTTAACTGCCCTACTCGCTGTGCTACCAGGGTCAGAGTAGTCAATGGCAAGGCAGTACAGATAACCGGGAATCCATTATCCAAGTTCTCTGAGGGAGAGACCTGCCCCCGCTCGTACGTGGGTCTTCAGGTGTTGTACAACCCCGATAGGGTCACGAGTCCCCTGAAGAGGACAAACCCGATGAAAGGCAAAGGGGTAGACCCTGGATGGGCTCCCGTGTCATGGGAACAGGCCTTAAGCGAGGTTGGTGGTCGCCTGAAGTCACTCAGGGCAAAAGAGCAGCCCCACAAGTTATTACTCCTGTATGGATTGAATAGCACCAGCGACGAGGACTTGATTCAACGTTTTGCCAGTGCGTATGGGACTCCCAATGTTGTCTCGGGAGAGGGCCTGGAGAACGAGGCGGCGAAGGCGGGCGAATGGATGGCCGATGGGCACTACACTGATAGTGCCCATGACCTCGAACGCACCAATTACATCCTGGCCTTCGGCGCGAGTATCGTAGAGTCTCAAAGGCCGTTGGCTAGAAATCTGAGAATGTGGGGCAAGATACGTCGGGAGAGACCGAACCGTGCCAGGGTTGTCGTAGTTGACCCCCGCTACTCTGTTACCGCCGCCAAAGCCGACCAGTGGATACCTATCAATCCTGGAACAGACGGGGCATTGGCTATGGCGATAGCAAACGTAATAATAAGCGAAGGGCTTTATGACGTAGACTTCATCGAAAGCTGGACATCTGGTTTTGAGGAGTACAGAGACTTGGTGCTCGGGTCATATGCTCCCGAGAAGGTCGCGGAGATAACCGGTGTCGACGCTGACGTAATTCGCGAGGTGGCGAGGGGATTTGCCCACTTCAAACCGGCAATTGCCTGGAGGGGTCGGGGAGCGGGTTGCTGGCCCAATGGCTCGTACGCCAGCTATGCCATATTTTGCCTCAACGCCCTTGTGGGAAGCATAGACGCTCCGGGGGGCATCACATATCAAGAAACACCGAAGTACAGAGATATGCCGCAAGTGGTTGAAGATGGCATATCGGGCGAAGGCAAAACTAAACCACGTTTGGGTTTCGATAAGAACGCTGGACTCCTTGCCGAAGGCGTGGTCACTAACCAGGTGGCGGATGCCATACTGGAGGGGAGTCCCTACCCCGTTGAGGTGGCGGTAGGCTTCGGCAGCAACTTCAATATGTCGGCCCCGGATACGACTCGCTGGGACGAAGCCATGGCGAAAGTGCCTTTTTACGTCCACATCTCGCCGGGCCTGACTGAGATGGCGGAGTTCGCCGATATAGTCCTGCCAGCGTCCACCTTCTTGGAGGGATGGGCGTACGAGCAATGCCCGCCGGGCTCGGGTTTCGCCGAAGTGAAGATAAAGCGGCCTGTAGTCAAGCCGTTGCATGACTCAAAGCCCGTGGCCGAGATTATCTTTGCGCTTGCAGCCGTGTTGGGGGGTGATGTGGCGGAATCATTTGCTGGGATTGGCAATAATACCGAGGGGTTTGTGAGGTACAGGACTGAGAGTATTATGCCGTGGAGCGAGTTCTGCAAGGAAGGGGTTTGGGTAGGGCCGGACTATGAGTACCACAAATACGATCAGATATTCAGTACGCCTTCAAAGAAATTCGAATTCGTCTCGGGCAACCTGGAAGCTGCATTCAAACAATCAGGGAGTGGAAGAAGTGACAAGCTGGCCCTTTTGCCCCATTATGAGGAACCGAAGTTCTTGGGGGACGACGGGACATATCCGTTAATGCTGGTGACATATCACCCTCTACTGGACATAATGAACGGAAACCAGAACTACCCATGGGCTCAGGAAATCTATCTGGTGATGCAGGGACAGGGCTGGACCAGTCTCGCCGAGATCAATAGGAAGACGGCGCGTAGCCTGGGGATCAGGGATGGGGACATGATATGGGTTGAATCCCCGTTCAGCAAAGTCAAGGCTAGAGCCAGGGTGTTCGAGGGGATTCGCCCGGGGGTGGTCGCAATTGCTGTTGGTCAGGGGCATTGGGCCTGTGGCAGATGGGCCAAAGGTATGGGAGTGAATCCTAATGAGATCATTGGCGTGGATTATGACCGCTTGAGTGGGCAATCCTCGTTCTTCAACACCAGGGTAAGAGCGTACAGAGCATGAGGCGATAGATGGCAAGATGGGGAATGGTCATCGATCTGGACAAGTGCACCGGCTGTCAAGCCTGCACCATTGCCTGCAAAGAAGAGAATAACGTTCCGTATGGCTCGCCCGAGGAGAATAAGCGGAGGCTTGTGCCATATTGGAACAAGGTAATTGCGGTCAGCAATGGTGACTACCCCTCAGTCAACGTTGAGATGATTCCGATGCCGTGCATGCACTGTGATAATCCCCCTTGCGTGCAGGTCTGTCCGGCCAAGGCAACCTATCTGCGAGAGGATGGTATTGTCGTGCAGAACTACCGGAGATGTATCGGATGTAAGTACTGCATCGCTGCTTGCCCGTATGGCGTGAGGAATTTCAATTACAGGGAGCAGACAGAAGAGGAGTATCATCGCCCCGACCTTGCTCCTGACCGTTCGGTGATAGGACCGTGGCCATTTCCACAGAGGACGCATGGTGTAGTGGAGAAATGCACTTTCTGCTTCCACCGGATAGATCAAGGGTTGAAAGAGGGCAAGAGGATTGGGGTTGACGTCGTACCGGCGTGTGTCGAGGCTTGCCCTACTAGAGCCAGGACTTTCGGAGACCTGGACGACCCTGATAGCGAGGTATCACGCCTGTTGGCAACTCGGGGGTCATTCAGACTGCGAGAGGAAATGGGGACAAGGCCCAAGGTGTACTATCTCTCCAAATAAGGTGCGCCAAGTGAGTTCTGATTTCGTACCTATAGAAGGCAAGTCCGGGAAATACTACCTGGCTGTGGCAGTCCTCGCAGCGGTGGTGTTTGTCGGGTTCATTTGTTTCGCTGTGGCCTATGTTACGGGGCACCAGGTGTTCGGCAGCAGTAATGTAATCCCGTGGGGCATGCCTATCGTCTTGGCTATCTATCTAATAGGATTGAGCGCGGGGTCTCTCATCTTGTCCTCTTTGACCTACGTCTTTGGAAGGGAGGAGTTCAAGCCGATTGCCAGGATGGCGGTTTTTCTTGCCATAGTGTTGATTTTTGGTGCTATGGTGTCCATAGCAGTCGATCTGGGCAGACCAGAGAAGTTCTGGCGGCTCTTCATGTTCTTCTATTTGAATAACATGACCTCGATGTTTGCTATCAACGGGATTCTCTACGGGGGCTACTTCGTAATCAGCCTGGTGTACTTCGGATTCATACTGGCAAGTCAACAAAAGCTGACCAGGATGATGGGTATACTGGCCGTCTGTTGGGCGGTTCTGGTTCACATGGGTACGGGGGCAATATTCGGTTTTGTTGCTGCCAGAGAAGTCTGGTTCTCGCCGATAAAACCCTTCGAGTTCCTGGCTGCTGCCGTGACTTCAGGGATAGCATTACTGATAGTGGTAACCGTGTGTACTCTGAGGTTCACTGGCCGAGATGTTAAGAAGGATATCATAACCTCACTCGGGAGCATGTTGTCGACTTTCATTATCATACTCCTTATCCTAATCGTTGTAGATAAGTTGACGCATTTGTACGAACCGGCTCGGGAAGCTACGTTGTATGTGCTTGCCGGCCCGTTCAGCGGGATGTTCTGGCTGTTACAAATTGGCTTGGTGGTGGTTGTGCCGCTGGCAATATTGTTCTATCGTCGCTTGGGGAGCACTATCAGTGGTGTGGTTGCCGCTTCGATATCGGTAGTGGTTGGCATCTTCTTCGAGAGGTATTATCTGGTGATTCCAGGAGCGGCTTATCCCCAGCATTATTACCCGGGCAAGATCGAGGGAGTATACGGAGCCGTGGGCTATTTTCCCCTGACGGTCGCTGAGATGGGTCTGTCCGTAGGGATACTTGCTTTGCTGGCGCTTCTCTTTATCCTGGGCTTGAGGTATCTGGAGGCGTTACCGCCCAAGGAGGCTGAAGAGCAAAAGGACGCTGGGGAAGCATCTGACGTTTCCTTAGAAAGCGCGTCTCCAGCGACTGAGTAGACACCGGAGGACTGTGAAGCCTTCCGTTGTAGGCGAGACAACTACAAAGATAGGGAGTGCTTAGTCGAGTTGGGCACGTTGAGTAATGATCAAGTTGTTCTTTGTGCTTGCCATGGCCGCATAGCTGACAGGCTGCCTTTACTTGAAATAGGTCGGTTTCTGAAAGCGATGGCTCCGGACATAGAGGTTGTAGTTGAGGATGACCTGTGTCAGCGAGATATGCTCCGCCATCTTGTTGAGGAGGGAGGATCGCGGCTGCTGGTGGTAGCGGCCTGCTCCCGACTCAGGCCCAGCCTATACTTCTGGCAGGGGGGGGGTGGCCTTCGCCTCAACCCGTATGCCACGAGGATAGTTGATCTGTTGGAAGAAGTAGCCGCACCCTACGATGAGGGTGAGGCAGTCGAGAGGGTAAAGCTTTTGCTATGGTCTCAAATGAAGCGAGCCAGCGAGTTCAAAGGGATTAGCCAGCATAACCTGACACTGCGCGTCTCCCCGCCCGATGATAAGGTTACTCGACGTGAGTTTCTGACTGCAGCTTTGCCTCGACATGAAGTCATACCTTGTATAGAACCATCGAAGTGTATGGGTAGAGACAAATGTCGGCTATGCCTGGACAGATGTCCTCTTCAGGCGATATCTGTCGAAGGGGACGTGTTGACCATCGATGCAAGCGTCTGTTCTGGGTGTGGAGCCTGTGTTGCTGTATGCCCCCGCCAGGCTGTATCTTACCCAACGTTCTCGTTTGAGGAGCTGGACAAGGAGATGGAAGGGCTTCTCCTGACAGAACGCGTCTCACTCGAACCCAGGATAATTGCCCTGATTTGCCAAACTTGCATGCCAAGATACGACAGTGGCGGGGAGAACCAGCTTGATTATCCGCCTGGTGTATTGCCGGTGAAAATCCCCTGTCTGGCTATGGCGTCTCCTTGGTTAATGCTGCGTGCTTTTTATATGGGGGCTCAAGGGCTGGCACTCATTTGTGGCGAGGACAAGTGCCGCAGTGGTCTTGGTGGGATTGTATGGCGGGACAATATCAGGTTCATCCAGGCAATCCTTGGTTGTTGGGGTATTGAAGCAGAACGCATAAGATTGTTTGAAGCCACGGATAGCAACCAGCTTGATATTGGACGTGAGCTAAGCCAGTTCGACCGTGAAATTGCAGGATTGGGTCCGACACCGCTAAGGGCAGTTGATCACACCTTAGTTGCCATCGAAGGGCTGCGACTGCCTGCGCTCATAAAGGAGATGGACAAAATGCTGGCGCGCTCGACGGAAGGCGCGATATCTACGGGCACTGTGCCTTTTGGCAAGGTGACTTTGGATGCTACCCGGTGCACCGGTTGTGGTTTGTGTGCCCAGAATTGCCCTACTGATGCGCTAAGAATCGCATCCAGTGATGACCGTGTCGAGTTCCAATTGCTGTTTCTACATGGTTCCTGCGTCGCTTGTGGGGCGTGTGTCAATGTCTGCCCCGAAGGCTGTCTTGGGTTGGAACGTATACTGGAACTAGATAAGATCGGCGCTGGAGCGCTCGAGCTTTTCCATGACGTTATTGTGAAGTGTCGCGGGTGCGGTGAACCTGTCGCGCCCAAATCAATGATAGACAGGCTGAGGTTCAGACTTCGAGGAGCAGGGAAAAGGCTTGGCGACCAACTTGAGCTTTGCCCCGCATGTAAAGCTGGGGCGCTAAGCGGCAGGGCTGCCAGAATTAGCAGTGGTACCGGCGTGACTGTTGCCAGTATGGATTCGGCTGCTTGTGCTGGCGCCGGCCGGGAGAGAACTCAATGATGGATATTGTGCTTAGTCTAGTACCGGTTATCATAGAGCTGGTACTCTTGGTGGCGATCTTCTATCACATACTGAGTGGCGTGCAACTCATTTTGGTTGACATGGGGTTGACGGTGAAGTACTCAAAGATTGTTGTGCTCCTGCTTAGCGCGGTAGGCGGCATGATAGTGGTCTTTCTTATTTCACATTTGCTTGCATTCTACCCGACGATGTGATTTGGGGTACAGACATGAACCGGTCAAGTGACGAGGTCACCAATATGAAGTTGGTCATATCGCGTGCTTTGAATGAGGATTTGAACTGAGGGGGATGCCTTGGACTCTTCGATTGAGCTTTTTTGGGCAGTTCAAGAAATCTACATAGTAAAGATCTTTCTTCCGATAATAGTTGCTGTTCTGATTGCATCACCTGTTTTCGTACTGCTTTTTGCCTTTGGTTTCTTGCGGCGATATTCGTTGTGGCGATTGGGGGCTGCCGATAACCGGTTTGGTAACGTAGGGGCGAGGCTCAGGACCACTCTGGCTGTCGCTCTGGCGCATGTTCGAGTCCTGAGGGAGGCATATCCTGGCATAATGCATCTTCTCATTCTCTGGGGGAGTGTGCTCCTCATCCTGGGTAAAATAGTCAGGTTATTCTCATACCCCGTGGGGCTCACCATTCCGCCCCAGGCCATATTCTTGTATTCCTCATTTGCTTCCGAGATTGGGGGGCTGCTGATTATTATTGGCGGGTGCATTGCTCTGTACCGTAGATATGTTTCGAAACCGCCACGTCTCGATACTTTGCCTGATGATACTTTGATTTTCGGTTGGGTCTTCTTGGTTCTACTTACCGGCTATATGGTGAAAGGGTACCGTATTGCAATCAGCGAAGTTGGCTCCCCCGCGGATTGGGCTATGTGGTCGCCAGTGGGCTACTTCTTCTCGTTTGCTTTCCCAACCTTTGTGACCGCGGCCAAGAACGAGATTCTCCTGTGGCATCGAGTGGTGATTCATGCCATACCAGCGCTCATACTCCTTGCGTATGTCCTCGTGAGCCGTTCCCGCCTGCAACATCTCTGGTTATCACCGCTGAACATATACTTCCGCTCTCTGAAACCCAAAGGCGCTTTGGCGCCGTTAGATATTGAGACTGCCGAGTCATACGGAGCGGCCAAGATTGAGAACTTCACCTGGAAGCAGTTGATGGACCTTGATGCCTGCACTCGGTGCGGTCGCTGCCAGGACAATTGCCCTGCCTATCTGAGCGACAAGCCTCTGACCCCAAAGAAGCTGGTGCTGGACCTCAAGGAACACCTCTACGAGGTTTATTCGATACCCTTTGTAGGAAAACCTGCGGAACCCCGGCGCGACATGCTCACCGACGTTATGACCGAGGATGTGATTTGGGCATGCACTACTTGCCGGGCTTGCCAGGAGGTATGTCCTGTCTATGTCGAGCACATTGACAAGATCATTGACATGCGTCGCAATCTAGTGCTGGAACAGGCCAGGATACCGGAGACCGGTGAGGCTGCTCTAAGGTGCATTGAAACTAGAGGACATAGCTGTAGGGGCACTACACTCACCAGGACTGACTGGACTAGCGGCCTGGATGTTAAGCTGCTCTCCGAAGATAGCAATGTTGACCTCGTATACTACGTGGGTTGCGCTGCGGCTTTGGAAGACAGGAGCATGAAGGTGGCCGTAGCTGTGGGGAAGATACTGAAAGCGGCTGGGGTCAAATTCGCCATACTTGGGCCGGAGGAGACTTGCTGCGGTGAGCCGGCCAGAAGGCTGGGCAACGAGTACCTGTTCCAGATGCAGGCCATGAAGAACATTGAGATGCTGAAGGGCTACAATGTGAAGAAGATAGTGACCAGTTGCCCTCACTGCTTCAACACCCTTAAGAATGAGTACCCGCAGTTTGATGGGCAATTCGAAGTCATCCATCATACACAGCTTATAGCTGAATTGCTTAAGGACGGTCGGCTGAAGCCGACTTCCATGAACGGAGAGAAGCTAACCTATCATGATTCCTGCTATCTGGGCAGGCATAATGACATCTACGAACCACCCAGGCAGATATTGAATAACATCCTGCAATCCAGGCTCCTGGAGATGAAGCGTTCTGGCAGGAATGGATTCTGCTGCGGTGGTGGTGGCGGACGGTACTGGATGGAAGAGCGCATTGGCCAGCGGATTAGTGAGATGCGCATTGAGCAGGTGGTAGAGACCGGGGCTGATGTTGTGGCTACCGCCTGTCCTTATTGCCTTCAGATGTTCGAGGATGCCATAAAGGCTAAAGAGGTGGAGGAGTCGTTGAAGGCCCTTGATATCGCTGAGCTTCTGGCGGCCCAACTGGACAAAGGCGGCACTGAATAGACCACGGTTGCTATTGCCCGAGCAAACGGTTAAACTGCACTCGCGTAGGAGCAATAAACACTTCGAGGAGGTATAACAATGTGGGATGCTTCAAAATGTGACCTCTGTGGCGACTGTCTGGTGAAGTGTCTCTATGTCGACTATGACAAGGACAAAGCTGCGGCGGAAATCAAGGCGCTCATGGAGGACAAAGATGCCGATATATTGCACCGGTGCATCACCTGCTGTGCCTGCAGCGAGTACTGCCCCACGGGAGCCGACCCCTTTGACCTTATCTTGAGGATGATGGAGAAGACCAAATCCTTCCCCATAGGTGACGAAGCAGCAGCCATGTTTGACATGGTCTTCGACGTCCCAAGTGAACTGGTACCAGGCGACCCGGACAAGCCCGTTCTGTCCCTCTGCACCATGGAAGGGATGATTCCCGAGGGTGCGCTGGACGGGCAGCTATTTAAGGGCATGACTGTGGCCAAGGGCGGAGAGTACTTCTGCCTGATTGGCTACGTGCATGTTGCCAAAGAGAGCCCCATCGAGAAGGGGGCGCAGAAGTTCATCGACAAGATGGCCAGCCTGGACAAGGACATCGTATTCCTGCATGATGACTGCTATGCCATGGTGCACGCAAAGGTCAAGGACTACGGCATCACCGTCCCCTTCAAGTACATGCACCTCTTTGAATACCTGCGCAACTACCTCAGAGACCATCAGAGCAGCATCACGAAGCTGAACAAGAAAGTCGCTTACCAGCGCCCCTGCGCTTCGAGGTACACCCCCGAGAAGGACGTTTTCCTTGACGAGATCTTCGAACTCGTCGGGGTGGAACGACCGCCGAGGAAGTATGAGCGGGAGACTGCCTTCTGTTGCACGGGCGCGATAATCAATGTTTGGCGAGACCAGGCCGTTGAGATACAGGCCAAGAACATGGACGATGCCATGGCATGCGGTGCCGACGCCATAATAACTCTCTGCCCCGTGTGTGACCGCGTGTTGAGGCGGCCGACGTCCCAGCGCAACTTCAATAAGATTTTCATCACCGACCTTTGTCGCATGGCCCTGGGTGAGAAACCCTGGCCTGACTAAGCTAGCTTGCTTCTCTCAGGCAATGTGGTAGGTGGCTTGTCCCTCGTCCCACAACCAGTCTCTGAACTCTGGATGAGCAATTTCAATCAGAGAAATGGCCCTTTCTCGTATGCTTTTCCCCCGCAGAGCAGCAATTCCATACTCCGTTACAATGTAATGGACATCGTTTCGTGAAGTAGTCACCGCGGCTCCCTCGGGGAGCTTGGGAACGATCCTTGAGTGCTTTCCTCCATCGGCTGTAGAAGGGAAGGCCAGAATGGCCTTCCCTCCCTTGGACCTCGTCGCCCCCCTAACAAAATCCACTTGTCCCCCGACACCAGCAAACTGCATGGGTCCAATGGTTTCTGATGCCACCTGACCACAGAAATCAACCTGGAGGGCAGAATTGATAGCTACCATGTTGTCGTTCTGAGCGATAACAAAAGGGTCATTTGTGTAATCCACAGGATGCATCTCTATAAACGGGTTATTGTTGACAAAATCATAGAGCTTCCTGGTACCCATGAGAAAGTTGGCAACTACCTTTCCTGGGTGGAAGTTCTTTCTGGCGCAGGTGATCACACCCTTATTGATAAGATCTACCACACCATCGGAGAACATTTCGGTATGGATACCCAGGTCCTTTTTCTCTTCCAGAAAGGCTAAGACTGCGTCGGGAACAGCACCAATGCCGAGTTGAAGACAGGCACCGTCATCTATGAGTTCTGCGCAGTAGCGTCCCATATCCATTTCGGCGATTACTTTCGCGACGCAGAGTTCGTTGTCCATTTCCGATGCCGGAGCTTTCGGTGGCTGCAACTCCAAGAGCGGCTCATTGTATTCCACGATGTAGTCCAGTTTGGAGACATGAATGAATGAGTCTCCCATGGTTCTCGGCATTTGCTCATTGACCTGAGCTATGACAATCTTGGATGACTCAGCCGCCGGCTTGGTATAGTCTACCGATATGCCAAAACTGCAGTATCCACGCTCATCGGGGGGAGATAATTGGCACATTGTCACATCGACTGGAAGACCCCCATCGGTGAACAACCGCGGGATTTCCGAGAAAAAACAGGGGGTGTATTTGGCTCGCCCCTCGTTGACCGCATCCCTGCTGTTGACCCCGACAAAAAGGGAGTTGTGTACGAAATGTCCTTGCATTTCTGGTCTGCAATAGTAAGCTGGACTCACCGACACCATATGGACAATCTCCACATCTTCATAGGCGTCCTTGTTGGCCACCATTGCGTTGACTAGGTGTTGAGGCTGCCCGTAAGCATGTCCGAGCACTACCCGATTGCCCGATTTGACTGCTCTTACTGCCTCTTCAGCCGTTGTCAGCTTGCTCTTGTAGTCTTCTATCCAATTCGTCAAGGTTCATCCGTCATGTTGCGGTGCCTAAGATTCAACACCCCACGATCTTTTTGCAGTGTTCTTCATTGTATGAACTTATCAACCGTGAATTGCCCCCTCTCATCCATTCTCTGTAAACGCTCATGGGCAGCCTTCATAGAGGCTGTTCTTCTATCCCGTTCGGAGCAAGGGGAAAACTGGTACGCGTTTGAGGTATAGGTTTTATGCCTACTAATGATGATAGCACCACGGTTTCGGACCGTCAATTAGCGAGGGATAGTGGGCAAAAGTATGTGTGAAGGGCGCTGAGCATCGTGAAAAACTGTTTGCAGTGCGCTTCTCATGCTTGTTGCTTTATGAGGGAGTTCACCGGTGTTGGGATTCCGGTCAAAGCGCGGGAAATTACTGCTTGAGACCTCCACCCGCATCCGGTGTCCCTGTTTGAAAACATTGCTTGTAGACCAAAGGTCAATTGTATATTCGACTGCGGTGTTAGGTTGAATTAGGGTAGGAGGTGCCTCAGGTCCGTTGCGGTAACGGGCGCGGATTATCCCGTCCACGATATTGTAAGCACGCCCATCTGGATAAACGTCCACGAGTTTGGCCGTGAAATCGGTATCTGTCGCACTGGTGGCTGCATACACCTTCACCACCACTGGTCCGGTAACCTCTATGTCACCAGGGAGCACATCGCTGGTATACACCAGCACGTCGTGCCTTTCTTCAACGTCCAGCTGGCTGGCTGGCCCGCGGGGGTAGTATATGGGTAGTATATGATTTCCGCCGCGAGTTGGTACGGGGTTACGGGGGTCATATATGAAGTGGTCTTCAGGCTCCCCCGCAGGCGGGACTGGTGACAGGCCTCCATCTCCTCGCAGGGAATTGGCTTTTCCTGCGCTATGGAAGTAGAAGGGGGTGTACTGTGTGCGGGCAAGAGGCCACTCGTTTTCGTGACGCCAGACGTTGTCACCCATGACGAAGAGCTTGACCGTCGGCTCCTCGTCAATTCCGTTCTGAATACCTTTGAGCCAGTAGTCAAACCAACGGACTCCATGGAAGGTCAGGTCCCCTTTGATCTCGAGAAATGAAGTTTAAGCGGCCAGCCCGAAATTGAGCTGCCCGACCGAATCCAGTATGCCGAGATGGGTCCAGGGGCCGACAACCAGGTGAGAGTTGTCCCGTGCTAGACGGGACTCTGCCTCGCGTCGCGTCCGCGTGAAATGTTGCAAATCACAGTCCAGCAATGTGTCATACCAACCGGCGAAGGTCAGGGCAGGAACCTGTACCTGTTTGTGTCTATCGACCATAGATAGGCTCTTGTGGAAATCGTCATACGTATCATGCCTCAAGACATCATAGAAGTATGGGGCAACCCCCCCCTCCCAGTCTGGACTACCGTTAATTTGCCCAACGGAGTTTACTACGACGGGGAGAACCCATTCTGAGGATTAGCGGCTGCTTCTGTTGAGGGGGTCTCTGGAGCCAAGCGGGAGGCGCGCTACGAGCTGGAGACGAGCAAATGACTCCCGCCGGGAAACTCCTTCGCTGCTGCATCCAGAACGTATGCCGCCGCTGCCACATCAAATGCGGGGATGTCGTGGCTGGCGTCGATTACCCGTGCACTGGGGTGATTGCTGTAGATAACGCCTTTCAGCTCGGCAACCCAGTAATTGTCCGTGCCAAAGTCGGTCAACAGGACTATAGACATATGGGCTTCCTCAGAAGTAGCGCATCCGCAGGTGCAGGAGACGAACATTATCGCCAGGAGCAGCCGGGCGAGCGGTGATCGGAAGTTTTTCACGATATCCATCAGTCCCTCCTTCTACGAGTTTTGCTTTTCAGTAACCCATGGTCATGAACGTTACCACCCCCGCAACTATCTCTGTCCTGACGGTGGTGCTGTGGGTGGTCAGCCCGAAGTATCTGTCCGCAAGTCTCTGTAGCATCATACTCTGCTTCATGGGCTATCTAGTGGGATCGTCTGGGTCGCATGGCGTTGCCGGCACTCATTAGACCGTGCGGGTCTCGCCACTTACCAGGTTGAGACATGGCAAAGAGTATTCCCTTTTCCAGTGCGTGGACGGAGTGCTTCCCGTCACCCGCGGAGTTGTTGTCCAGATGGCACGCCAGGGGATTTGCGACCAGCAGCATGACACCGATAATGATAATAGAGTCAATTATCCACTGCGTCTTATTCACCTGTTTTCCTCTTTGCAGAGTTCGGCAGTGCCGCGTATGTATAATTTGCTACCGTTAGGGCCCTCTGTAAATCCCCCCGTTGGTACTGTTTGGCAACGTACTTAGGTAATGAGCGTTCTCACCGTCAGGTCGGGTGGAGAGCTTCGCCAGCGCTGATAGATGAGGATTCTGAGGGCTGCGGTGCACCGCTCGCATGTCGCGGGCTACTGTAGGGCTCCGAGAGTGAGATTGACAACCGGGTGCCATGGACAATATTATTGGTGACCAGAGCGACGAGGTATCCTGATTCCTCATCGCGAATTGAAATGGGAAATCCCAGTATACTGCGCATGCGCTAAAATAATTGCAGCAAGGGGATGTGAAAATGGCAGAATATGTGGAGAGGGGACTCTTACCGCCGCCGGAAAACCTGGTAACGGATGGCAAATTCAATTTCGGCACTTTTGGCAGCCAGTTCAGAAAGATTAACCCGCTAGAGGCTGACAAGCCGCTGGGCATCTGGGCACCAGGGCTGCTGCTCGGCTTCAGGCTGAAGGAGTGGCAGGCATTCCAACTGGGTAACAGCAGGTGGTTCATGCTTGCCGTGCTCTACAATGCCAAGGTCTCAGCGCTGGCGCAATTCATTGCGTATGATAAGGAACATAAGAAGAAGTACTTTTTTGAAAAGATATTGCCCTCGTGGAAAATCAGGGTGCCTGGTTCAATATGGGATGCAAGGCAGTCCTACCGGGAGAAAAACTGCCTCATAGAGCTGATCAGCCATCTTGATAAGGGACGGTTTTACATAAATATACAGGTACGCGGTTACAAGGAACTGCCAGACATCGCGGCGCATTTCGAAGCATTTCACGATAACGGACTGGTCGAACCGATAGTGGTTTCCATTCCTTTTGGTGAGAACAGGGGGATGTACTCTCACAAGTGCCTCATGCCCATGCAGGGCAGTCTCTCCATAGGGGATGAAAAGACCGAGTTCTTGCGCCAGGAGAGTTTTGGTATTGTCGATGACCACAAGGGATTTTACCCTTACGTAATGAAGTATGACTGGGTTACTGCTGCGGGCTTTAATGACAGGGGTCAATTGGTCGGGTTCAACCTGACCGATAACCAGTCCCTGGACCCGGAGAAGTACAACGAGAACTGCCTGTGGCTTGACGGTAAGCTTAATCTCCTGCCG
>CAZTRR010000007.1:2763-35434 GCA_964616785.1 uncultured Dehalococcoidales bacterium | reverse complement strand
TATCGGCAATCTTGTCATGAATTCCTTGCTTACGGCTGTCAAAGGCAATCCAGATAAAGCCAATAAAGAGGATCATCGCCGAGACAATGTAGCCCCAGTAACGGAGAAGTGCAGACTGCCAGGTAAGTGGGGAGCTATCAGTGCGGATCACCTTTATCCCCATAGCCATTTTCCCGGGCGTCTGCCCCCGCCACGCCCAAAAGCCGACGAAATGAGCAACCGATACTGGCAAACCGACCGCGATGCAGATTATCGGAGAGGGAAAAACACAGGCGACTATCCCGACTATGAATCCCAAGATCAAGAGATCGATAATACCTGCGCCAAGCCTGATCCAGAAGCCAGCATATTCCAGGGCAAACTCCTTTGGCTTCTGTTTCAACCCCCAACTCCTCTTAGGACACGCCGAACTCCACTCTATCCACCACGCCCATTCTTGAAAGGGCGACTAATTGCCACCATCAAGGCCACCTGGAAATCGACAATTCCCCGGAAAAGAGAGAGGACGCTTCTGCCACCTGACTGGTAAACTCACTTCTTAGTGAGGATACGGTACAGTCCTTCCAGTTGATTCAGATGCTTCTTGAGCCGGTCAACCAGCTGCTCGGCCTGTTTTAAGGCATTCTTAGTATCCTCTATTTCCACGGTCACCTTAAATAGAATCTCATTCCGCCGAACGCCTAAATCGGCTTCAAAAGCACCCAGATCCTTTAACTGCTCAGCGCTACCCAGCAGTTGAGCCAGCAGCTCACTCTCCCTTCCTAACTGCTCCTTCTTCAGTTGGCCATAGGATTTATCAGCTTCATTCATTTTGCGTGCCCCGCACTAGGTTAAATGTAGCACATTGCCACATCGTTAGGCAACAACTCTGGAAACCCAATCAGTTTCTGAGCTTGTGCATGAGTTCAAGAGATTGCCGCAAGTCTGAAGGTAGCTCACAGATGAACTCTCGGTATTCCCCGCTGGCTGGCAGCCGGAAACCCAGGCGGTAAGCATGCACAAACTGTCGTTTAAGATAGGCCGACTTGACACCGTAAACCGCGTCGCCCATAACCGGATAGCCAATGGCTGATAAATGAACTCGTATCTGGTGGGTCCGGCCCGTCTCAGTTGCAATCTCAAGCAAGGTGTAGTCACTCAGGTATTCCTTAACCCGATAGCTTGTCCTGGCCTGCTTACCTTCAGTTACCACTGCCATGCGTTTCCGGTTAGACGGGTCACGTCCGATAGGAGCTTCGATAACGCCCCGCATGGGAGTCAGTCTACCCTTAACCAAGACAAGATAACGCTTCGATACTGACCGCGCTTTGAACTGATTGATTATGTATTGCTGAGCAGAGCTGTTCTTGGCAACAATGGTTAGCCCCGATGTGTCCTTGTCCAAGCGGTGGACTATACCAGGTCTCATGGTATCACCAAAATCGCGCAGATCGGGGCAACGGGCTAAGAGGGCGTTAACCAGGGTTGGCCTAGCATGTCCCGGGGCTGGGTGGACAGCTAACCCGGCTGGCTTGTCCACCACTACAACATCATTATCCTCATAGATTACATTTATCGGGATAGCCTCAGCAACAACAGAAGCCGACTCAGAAGGTGGCAAGCTGACATGAATGTGATCTCCGCTGTTCAATCTCTGGCTTGCCTTTGCTCCATACCCGTTAACCAAGATGCGGCCCTGCTCAATCAACTTCTGAAGACGAGAGCGTGACAACCCGGGGCACTCTTTGGCCAGGTATTTGTCCAGGCGAACCGCTGACTCAACAACCCGAAGTACTCTGGTTTCCGGCTTCAGAGGGATGACCATTCTCCTTTCTCACAGCCACGGAAATGAAACACGCGAGAGCGATTGCACCGACCGTTATCGCTGAGTCGGCAACGTTGAATGTCGGCCAGTGATACTCAGGCCACAAGCGAACCCAATAGAACTCAGGCCACAAGCGGACGTCAATGAAGTCAGTGACGTAACCAAAGCGAAGACGGTCTATCAGATTGCCCAGGGCACCACCAAAGACCAAACCCAGGGCCAGCGTCCCCAAAACGCTGTGTTGGGAGAGATGGCGGTAAAACAGCAGTATAACGACCAACCCGACTACGGCGACAAGAGCCAACAGGAATCCTTGGTTCGCAAACAGACCAAATGCCGAGCCAGTGTTCTGGACATGTGTCAAACGCAAGAAACCGGTTTCTGGGAGCGATTCCCCGAGAGGCAAATGTGAGCTAATCCATAGCTTGCTTGTCTGGTCTATCGCCACCACAATGGCAGCAATCAGAAGGAACCACCCCACCCGACGTCCCCTACCTTGCCGATTTGCTCCTGGCATTCTTCGTCTGGCGCTCCTTACACTCCAGACACAGACTCGCCTGGGGTAGCGCCTCAAGCCTGGCTGGCTTTATCTGCCCACCACAAAGGTCACACACGCCATAGGTACCAGCTTCGTATTTCTGCAGAGCATGCTCTACATCAGCGAGGCTATCTCCAAACCGTCTCTCCAAAGCCAGACCCTTCTCCAGTTCAAAAGCCTCAGTCGCCTCCTCTTCCCTTTTGCCGAACGGGCTCCCCTCTCGCCCCTCACCAGCCGCGCGCATCCCGCCCCGCAACTGCTCCAGCTCACCGCTCAACCGTGCCCGCTCTTGTTTTAGGCGCTCATAAAGCTCAGCAAAATCAGCCATTTCACAAACCTGCGCCAACATACTACAGAAGCTATTCTAGCCCATGCTACATAGGAAAGCAAGCCAGTCAACTGCACCGGAAACCGACGGAAGATATCTTTCCGTCTCCGTCAGTCAGCATTGTGGAAAAGAAAACGCCAATGCTACCCGACAGCCAACCAACGGTGATAGGTTCTCAAGTTTTGGGGCAAATCACACAGCCGCGATGATCGCCAATATCCCCGTTATGATAAGATAAATGCCTATTAGATAGTTGAGGATCCTGGGAAAAATGATCACTACGATGCCGAATATGAGCGCTAACACACCCATTATCAAACCGCTTACTTGAAACATAGGAATATCGCCTCCTTCCTAATATACGCGTAGTCTCCCTACGGTTAGACTGCCAATCTCGAATATGCGTATCAACGCCTATCCACGACAGCCAGTACACCCCACACAATGAGGAAAATGCCGATAATCCATTTGGCCAGAGCCCATGAGAATATAACCAAAATACCAGCGACTATGGCTATGATTCCCATAGCCACACCGCTTATGGATATACCTTTCTTCGCCATTTAAGGCTGCCCTCCTTCCGTTGGGATTTCATATCATATTATTGACTTTCAACCATGATGTCAATATCGGTCATACGGTAGGCTCCCTCCTGGGGACTTTCTGATGAAGAACGCCACCTTGCCTCTGCAGAACAAAGCGGCGGATGAACCACTCGGGCAAACATCCGCCGGCAAGAGTACAAACGACGCAGCGGAACTAACCTACACTTCCCTGAACTCCCCTTCCACAGTGCCCTCACCACCGGGAGGCTCTTCGCCGGGGGCTTCGTCACCGGCAGGCTCAGTGCCTGGAGTTTCACCCCCGGGCGGAGGTGGCCCAGCCTGCTGATAAACGGCGGCGCCGATTTTTTGCATCACTTCGGACAGCTCTTGCGTGGTGCTGCGAACATAGTCTATATCCGAGCCCTGAACAGCCGAACGCACGGCAGCTATTTTGCCCTCCAACTCCTGATTCAACTCGGCAGGAATCTTGTCCTTCTGTTCACGCTGGGTGCGTTCAGCAGTATAGACCAGCGTATCAGCCGTATTACGAGTCTCCACCTCTTCCTTCTTTTGGGCATCCTCAGCGGCATGGTCTTCGGCTTCCCGCGCCATCTTCTCTATCTCCTCTTTGCTGAGACCGCTGGAGGCAGTGATAGTGATCTTCTGTTCCTTTCCCGTACCCTTATCCTGGGCCCGAACATTCAAAATACCATTGGCATCGATATCAAAACTGACTTCCACCTGGGGTACACCTCTCGGCGCCGGCAAAATGCCATCAAGCATGAAGCGCCCCAGGGTTCGATTATCACCTGCCATCTGGCGCTCCCCCTGGAGGACATGGATTTCCACGCTGGGCTGGTTATCCGCCGCGGTGCTGAAAATCTGGCTCTTTGAGGTCGGAATAGTAGTGTTCCGCGGGATAAGAGAGGTCGATACACCACCCAGTGTCTCTATGCCCAGAGTGAGCGGGGTAACATCGAGCAGGAGGACTTCTCTCACGTCACCCTTGAGCACACCCGCCTGAATAGCTGCGCCTAGCGCTACAGCCTCATCCGGATTGACGCCCTTGACCGGCTCTCTGCCAAAGAACTGGCGCACTGTATCCTGAACCTTGGGCATTCTGGTCTGACCGCCAACCAGGATCACATCGCTTATTTGAGCCGCGGTGAGACCAGCATCAGCCAGAGCCTGACGGCAAGGTTCTATGCTCTTCTCCAGCAAGTCGACCGACATCTGCTCCAGCTTAGCCCGGGTCAGAGTTATGTTCAGGTGCTTGGGCCCAGAAGCGTCAGCCGTAACGAAGGGGAGATTTACCTCCGTCTGAGCCACGCTGGACAGCTCGCGCTTTGCTTTCTCACCGGCGTCTTTTAGCCGCTGCAACGCCATTCTGTCCTGCTTCAAATCTATGCCCGACTCTTTCTTGAATTCATCACACAGCCAGTCCATAATCCTCTGGTCTATGTCGTCGCCGCCGAGATGAGTATCGCCGCTCGTAGACTTGACCTGGAAAGTGCCTTCACCAAGCTCGAGTACAGAAATATCAAAGGTGCCACCACCGAGGTCGTAAACGGCAATAGTCTCCTCTTGCTTCTTGTCCATACCGTAAGCCAGAGATGACGCTGTGGGCTCGTTGATGATACGCAGCACGTTCAGTCCGGCAATGGCCCCCGCATCCTTCGTCGCCTGGCGTTGACTGTCGTTGAAATGGGCTGGCACGGTAACCACGGCATCGGTAACCTTATCGCCCAGATAAGCCTCAGCATCAGTCTTCAGCTTCTGTAGAATCATGGCCGATATCTCCGGCGAGCTATACTCCTTGCCTCCCATGACCACCCTGGCATCGCCGTTTGATGCTTCAACTATCTTGTAGGGCAGCCGCTTTATGTCGTACTGCACCTCCTCATCTTTGAACTTGCGCCCTATCAACCGTTTGATGCTGAAAACAGTGTTTTCTGGATTGGTGACCGCCTGGCGTTTTGCCAATAGCCCCACCAAACGTTCGCCCTTCTTATCTATAGCAACCACCGATGGCGTAAGCCTCTCACCTTCAGCATTCTCGATGATCTTTGGCTCTCCTCCTTCAATAACTGCCACCAGACTGAAGGTAGTTCCCAAATCAATACCTACTGCTCTACCCATAGTTTCCTCCTTATCAACAACTTCTCACTACTCGTCAGTTGTCCCCCCGGACTCCTGTTCCTCAACCTCCTTCTCTTTGCCTCTGCCCACAACTGCAAGAGTCGGCCGGAGTACCCTATCCCCTAACTTATACCCCTTCTGAACCTCGCCAATGACCACCCCTTCCTCCCCCTCGTGATGCGCCACTGCCTCATGCAGGCTGGGGTCAAAGACCTCACCTACTGCCTCTATTTCAACCAGCCCCTGCGCCTCAAGAACGCTCTGAAGCTTGCGCTGAATCAGACTCATGCCCTCGAACCAGGTACTCCCCGCCGACTTTGGAGGCGGCAAGGCGAAAGCCCGCTCCAAATCATCCAGCACCGGCAATAGGCTGAGAATGAGAGCAGCATTAGCGGAGTTGCCCAGTTCACTCCTCTCCTGCTCGGCACGCCGCTTGTAGTTGCTGAAGTCAGCTTCAGCCCTCTGCCAATTAGCCAAGTATTGCTCAGCTTTCTCTTTCTCCCCAGCCAGAGCCTTGCTCAATGTTTCCACATCCATCTGAACAGCCGCTTCAGGCACTTCGGAGGGTTCGCTATCGGGGACCGTCTTGTCTTCTTCGGCCAATCCAAGCTCCCTTATCCAGCAATTCTAATCACTGCGGCAGACTCCAGCGACCAAGTCGCTCAATACGTCTGAAACGCAGCCCACAGTGGAAATGGCACGGCGATAGTCCATTCGAGTTGGACCGATCACGCCGATTGTGCCACCGACCCGGCGAGGAACACCATAACGACTAAAAACCAAGCTCAGGTCGCGCAACGCCTCATCCCGACTCTCCTCACCAATCACGACCTGTACCCCCTTGGCGCTCGACCACTGGGACAACATGGACCCAAACCAACCTCTTGCCTCCATCAACTCCATGACACTGAGCATCCTGTCCCTCTCAGTAAACTCAGGCTGGCCCAGCATCAACCGCAATCCCTCCAGATAAGGTTGGTCGTATTCCATATCGTCTTCAGCAGCCATCATCTCCACCACAGCCTCTTTCACCCGCTCTTCTTCAGGGCAAGCCTCCAGCTTCTTGGCTGAGATCTCTGAGCTGGTCAACCCCGAATGAGCAGCATTTAGCTTATTGGCAAGGCCGGTTAGCTGGTCTTGAGTCACCGGTTCATTGAAAGACAGAAGCTGCCGCCTGAGTATGGTTTCACTCAGCACCAATACCAGCAAGGCGAGGAACTCATGTACGGCTACCAACTCCAAATGCCTGAATCGACACTGGCTAGGCCTAGGAAAGGTAACCAGGGCTGCGTTCTTGACCAAGCGCGCCACAAGAGCTGCCGCCAGCTTCAGCCACCTGTCTAGCTCCTCCTCTCCCTCACCGAAAAGGGTCCGGATATGATGCTGCTCGTCCAGGGGAAGTTCAGCGTCCTCAGTCAATGCCTCAACATAATAGCGGTAACCCTTGTCCAGAGGTATACAGCCGGCGGATGTATGAGGTCGGCTAACGTAACCTTCCTCTTCCAAATGTGCCATATCGTTGCGGATAGTCGCCGGGCTCACTCCTAGCTGATAACTACGGGAAATAGCCTCTGAAGCTACAGGCACTGCCGTAGCAATGTAGTCACCCACTATTATCCGCAGAACTGCTTCTCTCCGTGCCGTCAAACCTCTGGCCATTTTTAGCACTCTCCGCCCAAGACTGCTAACGTAATGTTAGCACCACGGTGGTGATAAGTCAAAACTGGAACATAACACATAAGGCGACCGCGCGGTCGCCTTATGTGAGAGCCGGTTGTCGAGAAGTTAGCCACCGTCATTTCTCGGAATAAGTAACCTCCAGCTCTACATTGTTCCACTCGATCCACTCAGCGACCTGGTTCCCGTTAGTCCCCTTCATGAAAAGGGCCTCTACCTGAAAGCGGGTGCTTGCCGCCTGGACACAATAAGCCACGTCAGGAGTCACGTCTATCTCAGTCACCGGCCCTACCGCAACCGCTTGCTGGTTGTCCAGCTTGGTGCCAGTGAACTGGAACTTGGGCAAGTCCTCACCGTAGTTGACTCGCCAGAACCTCAGTCCCCCAAGCCCAGTACCCCTGTGAAACGGGTCGCCTGCTATGGTCGGGGTACCAAGCTTCAACTTGGCATTTTGTATGTTATTCCCTACCAGGCTCCAGATATCGAAACTCCAGAAAGCACAGTAACCAACATCATCCTTATCATCACCAGCCCGAGTCCTGGAGCGATCTTTGTCGCTTGGAGTCACCGTACCGGTCTCCTGCTCGACCGGATAGAGCGTTACTGTTCTTTGCGCTGCAGACACAGCAATCATGACAGTTCCTGTGGTCTCAGCGCCTTTACCATCACTGACAGTGACCGTCACGTTGAAGTTGCCGTCCTTGTTCGGTGCCTTCCAGGTGACCTTTTCGCCTTCGCCGCTAATGGTACCCTCGCTGGCCGACCAGCTATATCTGACCACGTCACCGTCGGGGTCACTGGCGATGCAGGTGATAGTCGTCGTGTTCCCGTACAGGATTCCACTCGGGTCGCCGCTCAAACTTGAGATCAGCGGCGGCTGGTTGGCCCCCACGCTCAGGGTCACACTGGCCTGTGCCGTACCACCCTTGCCATCCTCAACGGTAACCGAGATGTCAAAAGTCCCGTAGAACTCCGGCGCTTTCCAGACAACGATAGGTCCGACACCGGTAAAGCTGCCGCCGGTGCATGCCCACTTGAACTGGATTTTGTCACCATTAGGATCCGAGGCGTCACACTGAATCTCCGTGTTGCCATTAGGATAGACCGCCATCTCCGCCGCCGCCAGGCTTGAGATTACCGGCGGTTGATTACCGCCCGGCGTCGGCGGCGGTGCTGGCGGTGCTTCGCTCGGACCACACCCACTGCCCAGCATGGCCACTGTAATCAACATGACCAAGACTAAGCCCAGACTACTTCTCAAGATAGTCATTTTCACTTACCCCCTCTTCATAATAGCGATACGGCAGTATACACGAAACTCAGCACTGTCAACAAACAGACTCCACTCCCCGACATATTCGCGCCGGCTCTTTTCGGGTGTTACGACACGTTGCTATTCCGCCTATGGCTCTTCCGAACCACAACCAGAGCCACCGCGACACTGTCATAGACTACTGCCTGGTGCTGGCTGCAATATCATAGTCTACGCTCTTCCAGGCGTCGGGCCCAGCGAGCTTGACATTGAAATCCCACACTTCACCTGAACCCAGATTCTGTTTCACACCCGATGCGGTACCTATGAGATTCCCGTGCTTGTCGTAGAAGTCCACCACTATCGAAGCGGAGCCCAGCGTATGGCCGGCGACGTTCTGGGCCCTGCCCTTAACCACGGCCGTGCTTCCAGGCATGCTCCCGGTAAACTGGTGTGTGGTCATGCTATGGCTGAGGATTTGTAGTTCCTCACCTACCAAGTTAGTGCCATCCGTCGGCATTTCAGCACATCCAGCGGGGCCCATGGGCAATACCAGGAGCAAAGCCACACCTATGATTCCTATTGCGGCCCTGAAATCGCCTTCCGACATTCCTTGTTCCAGACCTTCTCCAATTATGTACTGGGCCTACCAAGCCAAAGACTCGATCACCGCATCTCCTGTCGCTGGGCTGCCTTCGTGTTAGCGGCCACAGCAGCCTCCCTTATCGGGTCTAGGCACCACCGCTATAGTCAAGGTGGCTGTGGTCTGCCTGCCTTCATCGTCTTTGACAATTACCATTATGTGATAATCACCGTAGCTGTTGGGGGCCTGCCAGCTTACAACGGGACCAGCACCACTCAGGCTACCACCGGTACATGACCACATGAATTCCACCTCATCACCCTCGGGCTCCGAAACAGTGCATTCTATCTCAGAGGCGCCACGAGGGTAAAGGGCCTCATATTCAGCTTCAAGGCTCGAGACTACTGGTGATTGACTGTTTTCTGTCTCCAACGTCGGAAGACAAGCACCACCAAGCACTGCCAATGCAGCCAACGTAATCAAGCCCAAACCCAATCTCAGTGGGCAACTACGTGATTTCACCATCGCTTGTTCCAGCAACCGAACTGGGAAAAGTATATACAGCCCCGGCGCTTTTGGCAAGACACTATCGGGCTTTGAGCCAGCCCCACCATGTTACGATTATTGACCTGACTCAGCAGTGATGGTATTATGCTCGAGATATCTCGGAGACAGGGTATTGGCCAAGCAAAGTCGACAGGACACTGATGTTGCCCGGATTCTAGACTCGGAAGCCAGGCGGCAAAAGGAGACCATAAACCTTATTGCCGCCGAGAACTACGCCAGCAAGGCGGTACTCCAAGCTCAAGGCTCTATTCTGACCAATAAGTATGCTGAAGGCTATCCAGAGCACCGCTACTACGCCGGCTGCCATAACATGGACGCTATCGAGAACCTGGCTATCGAGCGAGCCAAGAAATTGTTCAACGCCGAGCATGCCAATGTCCAGCCTCACAGCGGCAGTCAAGCCAATATGGCAGTCTATTTTGCCATGCTTGAGCCGGGTGACACTGTCATGGCAATGGCCATGAGCCATGGCGGACATTTAACCCACGGGGCTCCAGCCAACTTCTCGGGAAGATTCTATGACTTTGTTCCCTATGGGACTGACCGGGAGACTGAAAGACTCGACTACGACGACATACAAAAGATAGCTCTGAAGCACCGGCCAAAACTGATCGTTGCCGGGGCAAGCGCCTATCCCCGAACTATTGACTTCAACCGCTTCCGTGACATCGCCGATTCAGCCGGAGCTCATCTTGTTGCGGATATGGCCCACATATCTGGACTAGTAGCCACCAATTTGCATCCTTCCCCGGTTCCTTATGCTGAGATAGTCACCTCGTCCACTCATAAGACCTTGCGCGGCCCTCGCAGCGGTTTCATCTTATGTAAACAAGAGTTGGCTTCAAAGATAGATTCAGCCGTTTTCCCAATGATGCAAGGCGGGCCGCTGGTGCACGCCATCGCCGCCAAAGCAATTGCTTTCTTCGAGGCCATGCAACCCGAGTTCGTCACCTACCAGAAGGCAGTCCTGGAAAACGGTGCAGTCCTCGCCGCTGAGCTTCAGCAGCAGGGCCTGCGCCTCGTCACGGGAGGCACCGACAACCATCTTGTCCTCATTGACCTCACCCCAACCGGAATAACCGGCAAAGATGCCCAGGAAGCCCTCGAAGCCGCCGGAATTGTGGCAAGCAAGAATCTTGTCCCCTTTGACCCGAGGCCGCCAACAGTGACCAGCGGCATCAGGCTAGGTACACCAGCCGTCACTACACGAGGCTTTGGCACGGCGGAAATGAAGGAAATCGCCTCACTCATCACCAGGGTGCTCACGAACATCGACGATGACAACGTTCAGAAGGAAGTGGCTGAAGAGGTGGCTTCACTGTGTACCCGCTTCCCCACCCCAGGAATAGATGCTTGAGAAGGGCCAGTTGCACCAAAGACGGAACCTTTCGCACACCTCAGTAGCGCAGACCAGCGCCCCCTCTATAACCCCCTCCAGAGCCTCTGGGCAGAACAAACCAAAGGATGAAGCCAGAGATGTCCTGTACAAAAAACGCCAAACAGAATATGGCGCCCACAATATGGTTTCTGATTTGCGTCCTCACTAAATAACCTCCCAGAGTGTGGCTGAGCGCGGGGCCAGTATACAATGGCTGGCCAAGGCAAGCACAGCCTGGCCTCGGGCTTTTTTACAGGGATTTTACAGAAGGGCAAAACCGACGCAACAATCCATCGTTATACTAACAGTAGACTGTAAAGTTGGTACAGGACCTGGAAGAGAGGCCCCACCACAGCCTGCAGCTAGCTTTCAGTCAGACAAGAAAGACCACAAAATGAAGGAGGTGACACGCAATGTGGAAAATCCGAAAGCTTGTTCTCCCCGGGATATTGGTCGCCGCCATGTTGATAGGCGGCACAGCAGGTCTAGCACTTGCTCAGGAAGATGAGGGCGACCATGGGTGGCGAGGTGCTCTGAGAGATAATGTCCAGGCTAGGCGAAGTGCCCTAATGACGCGAGTCGCGGAAATACTGAACATCGACCAGCAGGAGCTTGAAGATGCCTTCAGCCAGGCCCAGCGTGAATTACGGAAGGAGTATCTCGAAAGCACGCTTCAGGAGCTGGTAAGCGAGGGCACACTGACTCAGACGCAGGCAGACGAACTCAAGGCATGGATAGAGGCGAGACCGGACATCCCGGCCGTTGGACCCAGGAAGCTTCAAGAGCCGGGGGGCCAAGGAGCGCTGACCGAGGAGCAAGCAGATGAGCTCAAGGCATGGAGAGAAGCCAGGCCAGACCTCCCGGAAATCAACCCCAAAGACCTTCGGAACCTGGCGTCCAGAGACCAGGACTGGCGTGAGGGTCTAACGACACGAGTTGCCGAGATAGTGGAGGACATCGACCAGCAGGAGCTTGAAGATGCCTTCACCCAGGCCCAAAGCGAACTGCGGGAAGAAGCGCTCGACACCAGGCTCCAGCAACTGGTCGATGAAGGCACGCTGACGCAGGAGCAGGCGGATGAATACAAGACATGGATACAGGCGAGGCCAGATGTCCCAAGAATCTGGCCAGCAAAGCCGCGGAGATAAGAGTATCGCCCAGACTCAACAACGAGTAGCGACAACAGGCATGATCCTGGGTGGCAAGCCAGGGAATTCTCTGGCTTGCCCTCTTTCAACAGACAAGCGCAGCATAGCGCTTTGAGATATAATGAGCAAAACTGAGGGCTTCAAGACCTCAACTACAGGGCCAGGTCATGAAAACCATTCTCGTCGTCGATGATGAGCCGAACATCCTGGAGCTTGCCAAGCTCTACCTTGAGCAAGAAGGATACCGGGTAGAAGGAGTCGGCACTGGAAACGACGCCTTGTCGAGGATGAACACTGCGAACCCCGCTCTTATCGTCCTGGACCTGATGCTACCTGACATTGATGGCTTCGAGGTATGCCGCGAGATACGAAAGAAAAGCGACGTCCCCATTCTTATGCTCACCGCCCGCAGGGAAGACGTCGACAAGATAGTGGGGCTCGAACTGGGAGCAGATGACTATCTAACGAAGCCATTCAATCCAAGAGAACTTGTAGCCAGAGTCAAGGCTATTCTCCGTCGACACCGGGCCGGACGCAGACCCGGTCAGCCCATAGAGGTGAGTAACCTACGAATTGACCCTTCCCGCCGCGAGGCCAGCATAGATGGTCAACCGCTAAGACTACGGACCAAGGAATTTGACCTCCTGACTGCCCTGGCTCAAAACCTGGGAATTGTCCTCACCAGAGATCAACTCCTCGAGATGGTCTGGGGAGCCGATTACTACGGAGAAACCCGAACTGTTGACATTCACATCAACCACCTCCGGGACAGAATAAGCGGGTCGGATGCTTCAATTGAGACAGTCCGAGGCGTAGGCTACAAGATGGTATCCAAAACATGAGCTGCCGGTGGTTGAGGGTAATTCTCTGGTTGGCAGGAAGCCACGGCCGCGGATAGGGGTTTGAGATGAGCCTGCGTACGCGCTTAATCCTCTCCTACATTCTGATAATAGTCTTATGCCTGAGCATAGTCGCCGCGGCTCTTTTCATACTGCTCCAGAACTACCGCGACAGGCTAGCCATGACGCGTCTAACCGATATGTCAGTGCCTGTCTATGTCCAAGTCAGAGCAACAGCTCAGGGCCGACTTCCTTTGGACCAGGTGTGGGCGAATCTACAGGAGCACGCGCAAGAAACCGGTACTCACGTCCTTCTGCTCGACGGCCAGGGTAACATCATCAGGCAGGCGTCCCCAGAGGGAAGTTCCTGGGAGCCCCCCTCCACGCTATCGTTAGAAAAGCCACCTCCCGGCAGGCCAAGGCCTTACCGCGGAACCTACGTCGACCCTGGAGGAGAGAGTTTCCTACTCGTGGCGCATCCTCTCACCGGGTTGTTCAAACCGCGAAGCTCAGCAGCCCCTGAAACGCTGGTTCTGGCTATGCCTCGTGGACAGGCTTTAGCACTCTGGGCTGAGTTTGCTAAGCCTTTCCTGTGGGCAGGCCTCATCGCGCTCGGTGTCTCGATAGTGATAGCTATTCTCCTCGCCCGCTCGGTATACGTCCCCATTCGACGCGTGACAAATGCAGCTGAGGAAATAGCTCAAGGTCAATATGAACAAGACGTTCCAGTAGCTGGCCCCAAGGAGGTGAGAGGGCTTGCCTCAAGATTCAACGAGATGGCCAGGCAGGTAAAACATTCTCAACAAACCCTGCGTGCCTTCGTCGCCGATGCCTCCCACGAGCTAAGAACCCCACTTACATCTATCAAGGGGTTCGCCCAAGCCATAGTCGACGGAACCGCCAAGGATAAACACGCCCAGCTTAAGGCAGCCAGCGTCATCGAGGATGAGTCCAAACGTATGATGCGCCTCGTGGATGACCTGCTTGAGCTTTCCAAACTCGAATCCGGGCAGGTGAGCATGGTCAAAGAACCAGTAGACATCAAGGAGCTTCTGCAGCAGTGTCGGGAGATCTTCATCATGCGAGCAGAAGAGAAAGGCTTGCAATTCACAGCAGACATCGAGCCAATCGCACCCGTAATCGGCGACATCGATCGTTTGGAGCAAGTGTTCAGCAACCTGCTGGACAACGCTCTAAAACACACCCCGGCGGGAGGCAAGATAAGTATCGTAGCACGGCAACCCTCCGCCAATCTTGTTGAGATTACTGTGGCCGACACCGGCCCGGGGATCCCACCCGACCAACTATCCCGTGTTTTCGAGCGCTTTTACCGAGCTGACGCTTCAGCGGCCAAAACCGGCACCGGCTTAGGACTGGCCATCGCCAGACAGATAGCGCGGGGGCACGGCGGAGACATTGCAGTAAACAGCCTCGCAGGTGTGGGCACCGAGTTCTTGGTCAGGTTGCCTGTCAGCCCCGATACTCCCCCACCGTGACTTCACGACTAGGACACAGTCCCCGCAACACGCAGTCGTCACAGCGCGGACGCTGGGCCTTGCATATCTTCCTGCCATGCTCTATCACCAGAACATGAAACTGGTAGACATCACCGGGCGGGACAAGGCCCTCAAGCGACTTGTGGGCTCGCTCCGTAGAGGCTTTGAAATCAACAATGCCCAGCCTTCTGGCAACACGTAGCACATGCGTATCCACCGGTAAGGCCGGCACGCCCAGAGAGAAGAGCAGCACACAACTAGCCGTTTTCATACCCACCCCCGGCAATTGCCTCAGCCAATCTCTTCCTTCATCCAGAGGAAGTCGCTTCAAGAAATCCAGCTCAAACCCATCTCGCCTTCGCCGTACCTCCCCAAGCACCTGCCTGATATACCTGGCCTTGATTTCCCCCAGCCCGCCAGTCTTGATGGAATCGGCAATCTGGCTGACATTGGCGTCGGCTACTTCCTCCCAGTTGCCAAATGAACCTAGAAGCGACTCAAAAGCTCGCTTGGAATTGCTATCCGACGTATTCTGGGATAGAATCGTCTGAACCAGCACTGACAGCGGACTCTGCTCTGGCCGCCACTCACGACTGCCGTACCGTTCAACCAGCAATTCGAGGATTCGCTTGATACTCTTCTCATCCATTCAGGGACTATTATACACGCACGGCAAGGACACCATGACGCCTTATCACCTGGGCCATATGGCATGGTACCCCTCCCAAGATGCGCCCTGTGCAATGTGGCCACACGACAAGAGGCGCAGATGATGACACCCAGGCCCTACGGGAGGACGAAGTCAGTAACACAGTAAAGGCACTAGTCAGTCAATATGGCCGTCGCATGCGGCGCTGGGAGAGGCCGAGGGACAACCTGCGTGGACTGTGCACTATCTGGTACCGTAATGCGGGTAACATCACCGAACTCACCCTACACTATAAGCTTGCTGGGGTACAGCATGTCGGTCTGGGACAATGTTGTTGTGCTGGGAGTGTTTGGAGTAGCCATGGTCCCGCTCGCCATGTGGTCCCTCAACAACCAAGAGTAGTTCTCGCGCACGCCCTAGGCTACACCGGCACCTATTTGACGCTTTATGCAGTGGAAGATGGGTAGGGCCTGTCTGCCCGCCTAGTGAAGACTGGCCACAGGCGTAAACAACGCCCTATCTGGTTCAGCGCTGAACGCCTATGCTTGTGTCCATTGGGAGGCAAGTGTATCGAGGCAGTCTTGTCTACTGATTTTGGTGACCAGGTGATTTAGTATCTTCTCTGTCTTCCCCTGCCACCTTCACGAAACCCGCCGCCTCTCTGACTCCCGTAGGATCCACCACCTCTACTGTCAGAACGAGGGCGAGCCTCGCTAACATCAAGCGTCCGCTCCTTCAGTGTTTTTCCTGCGAGTCCATCAATTGCCGCTTGCCCTTCGGACTTCGATGGCATTTCAACAAATCCGAATCCCCTGGATTGCCCGCTGTATTTGTCTTTGATGACAGCTACAGATTCTACCTCTCCGAAAGCCGCGAATTCTTCCCGCAACTCCTCTTCACTTACCTCACGTGCTAAGTTACCCACATAAATATTCATACTGCTACCCCTTTCATTAAGTTGCGCCCTCCTTTGCTACTAATGCCATGATAGGTCAGCACGTTCTAGCAGCATACACAGGCCAGGTATCCCCGGCCCATGCATGTCCTAAGGTCAAACCCGCATTATCCACTCAGTCTGACTTCACGGTAGCAATCGCTACAATACACCGGCCTATCACCGCGGGGTTCGAACGGTACTTCGGTCTCTTTGCCGCACTTCGCGCATGTTACAGGAAACATCTGGCGTCGGGATCCGTAGCTGCTGCTTCCGTAACGCTCTGACTTCCTCGCCTGACGGCACGGTTCGCAGCGCTTGGGCTCATTAGTATAGCCTCTGGATTGGAAAAGCTCTTGTTCCTCAGCGCTGAAAGTGAACGTAGCCCCACAGTCAGAACACACGATCGACTTGTCTTCAAAACCCATTGGATGACCTCCTCTCTTCTGAATAGTTGGCTAGAGCGTTGGTCATCCAATACTTGGGTAAATCTCAAAGAATCTACTGAGTATGCGATAACCTAGACTAAAACCACCAAATCTATTATACATCCACCGAACGTTGGCTGCAAAGCGTCGGTGGGACCTTCACAGCAAAACGGATTGCCACTGATCAGACTGGAGGGGGCTTGATTCGATTGACACTGCCAAACTCACCTGTTGCTTATTCCAGCACGGCATGTCTTTTGTGGCTAAGCAGCGACAATGTGACGTTTTGTCTGATTCGCGATGTGACTGGGTGTCAGACGACGCTACCTTGGGGCAGAGTTCACGCCCTCCTGGAACATCATCAAACCCCTCATGTCAGCACCCAGTTATTCGGACCAGTCCTTGGTTGCCGTGGGCAGACTCAGTCGGTAGATTTGCCTTATCGCAGGTATCTGCGAAACAAGCAGAATCACGAGAGCGGCCGAAGCAGCGATGGCATAGCTTCTGGGGAAAATCACGGCACTCATGCTCATGATATCTGTCTCGAATTGAGCCATGTACGCCACAGCCAGGTAATGTCCCAGCGGCATGCCCATAATAACCCCCAGGCACCCTATGGCCAGGTTCTCCAGCTTGATCCTGGGTTCCCCAGCAGCCTGTTGGCTCTCGTCTGAATCCACAGCATCTCTCCCAATCTGCTGCCCTCAGCTCATCCGGAGCAATATCGCAACATGGCCAGCTCCCCCGCTGGCCATGTTCGAGGGGTTCCCGGCAAGCCGGACGCCGACGGCCTCTCCCCTTCCACGCTTATTCCGGGATTCCGTACGTCAATTGCTGTGGCTATGCTAAAACACCTGCTCGCTGGCTGTCAAGGCTGTGTACGGGTACAGCCCGGATGTTGCCCTCCTCGCGCCCCGGTCTACCTGACACATGTAGCACGCCCCTTTGAGGTCGCCTTGAGAGCTCTTGGTGACCCGGCAGTTGGCACTCCACACCAGCCCCAGGCGAGGCTGAAGCCTCGCGCTACACGTTTATTCCTACCACGGCTGGTCTGCCGTACAAAGCAGGACTTCATGAGACCGCTGTCCAGCGCTGCGACATGAGAACGCCTTTGGTGCTATAATTAACTCATACCAAAAGGTAGCGAGAGTGATTCATGAATGAGCTCAAGGTCTTCACCGGCAGTGCCCACCCGTCACTGGCCGGGGCAGTATGCGAGTACCTGGGCACATCTCTGGGCGAAGCCGAGGTCTCCGAATTCAGCAACGAGAACATCTTCGTCCGCATCCTGGAGAACGTCCGTGAACGGGATGTCTTCGTCATCCAACCATTAGCCTCCCCGGTCAACAAGAACCTGGTGGAGCTCCTTATCATGATAGACGCCTTCAAGAGAGCCTCCGCCGGCAGAATCACCGCTGTCATCCCTTACTACGGCTACGGGCGCACCGACAAGAAAGACCAGCCCCGAGTCCCCATCACCGCTCGATTGATAGCCGACCTCCTCACCACTGCCGGTGCCAACCGCCTGCTGACTGTAGACCTCCATGCTGCCCAAATTCAGGGCTTCTTCAATATTCCAGTGGACGAACTCACCGCTCTGTCTATCCTGTGTGATTACTGGCGGAAGAAAACACTGCACGACTTCGTCGTGGTTGCCACCGATATTGGCATATCCGCACGAGCCCGCGATATGGCAGCCAGGCTTAACGCCCCGCTGGCCATAATCGAGAAAAGGCGAATTGGGAATGTCGACCTTACCGAAACACTCAATGTCATCGGCGAAGTTGAGGGGATGCGCGCCCTAACCGTCGATGATGAGATCGATACTGCCGGGTCGCTGGTCGGTGTTGTCAATACTCTCCTGGAGCGCGGCGCCACCGAGGTCTACTCCTGCTGCACCCACCCCGTCTTCTCCGGCCAGGCCATGGAACGAATGGCTAAGTCGCCAGTTATGGAAGTTGTCGTCACCGACACCATCCCGGTCGGCAGCTACAAGAAACTGGACAAAATCACCGTCTTGCCCATGGCTCCGCTTCTCGGTGAAGCCATCCGCCGCATCCATACCGGCCTGTCCATAGGCGCCATGTTTGAGTAGGGAAAATGCTTAAGTGGCTAGGCAGCCTTACCGATTCGAATGAGAAAGAACTAAAGCGACTCCACCCCACGGTAGCACAGATAAACTCCCTGGAGCCGGATTTCCAGAAGCTCAGCAACCCCGACCTTCGCGCCAAGACCGACGAGTTCAAAGCTCGACTGCAAGACGCCGAGACCCTGGATGACCTTCTGCCCGAAGCCTTTGCCGCCGTCAGGGAAGCTGCCAGACGAACCATAGGCCAACGCCATTTCGATGTCCAGCTTATGGGCGGCATCGTCCTCCACCATGGCAAAATCGCCGAGATGAAAACAGGCGAGGGGAAAACTCTGGTAGCAACCCTGCCTCTCTATCTGAATGCGCTCACCGGCCAGGGCTGCCATCTGGTCACGGTCAACGATTACCTGGCCAGGCGCGATGCCTACTGGATGGGCTCGATTTACCATGCCCTGGGCATGACCGTCGCCAGCATCTACCCCCAACAGAACCCGGACGAACATCTTCCCGCCCGCCTCTATGACCCTGATTACTTTGATGAGAAAGATAGCCGCTGGCCTCACTTCAAGGCTGTTATCCGCCGCCAGGCTTACCAAGCCGACATAACCTATGGCACCAACAACGAGTTTGGCTTCGATTACCTCAGAGACAACATGGCGCTGGACCTGTCTCAGCATGTCCAGCGCCCTCTCAACTACGCCATTGTCGATGAAGTGGACAATATCCTGATTGACGAAGCCCGTACTCCGCTGATAATCAGCGGCGCCGCTGAAGAAGCCGCCCAGAAGTACCAGGTCTTTGCCCGCCTGGTGCCACAGCTCAAGGGAGACGAAGACTATACCACCGACGAAAAGGAACGCCAGGTCTACCTCAGCGAGTCGGGTATGACAAAGACGGAAAGTTGGCTTCGCAGACAGGGGTTGCTCAAAGCCCCCAGCCTCTATGACCCGGCTAACTACGGCCTCAACCAGTACCTCGAGAATGCCCTGAAAGCCCACGTCCTCTTCAGAAGAGACCGCCACTATGTGGTAAAAGACGGGCAGGTTGTCATTGTTGATGAGTTCACCGGCCGACTGATGCTTGGCCGGCGCTATTCTGAAGGACTCCACCAGGCTATCGAAGCCAAGGAAGGGGTCAAAATACAGCGGGAGAGCGTGACTCTGGCCACCATCACCTTCCAGAACTACTTCCGGCTCTACCAGAAACTAGCCGGTATGACCGGTACCGCAGCTACCGAAGCCGAGGAATTCTATAAGATCTACAAGCTCGATGTGGTCGTTATCCCCACCAACAAGCCGATGATTCGCGCCGACAACCCTGACCAGATTTACAAAGATGAAGACTCTAAATTCAAAGCCGTTGCCAGAGACATCGAAGACCTCCACCAGCAGGGTAGGCCTGTGCTCATAGGCACGGTCTCTATCGAGAAGTCGGAGCTCTTGAGCGACCTCCTCAAGAGGAGGGGGATACCCTATCAGGTGCTCAACGCCAAGCACCATGAGAAAGAAGCCGGGATTATTGCCCAGGCGGGGCGCGTTGGCGCGGTCACCGTCGCCACCAACATGGCCGGCCGCGGCGTCGACATCATCCTCGGTGGCAACCCTGACGGAGTCGATGAGCAAGAATGGCAAGAGGAGCACGGCAAAGTGGTAGAACTCGGTGGGCTTCATGTCATTGGCACTGAGCGTCACGAGGCCAGACGCATCGACAACCAGCTCCGAGGGCGCTCCGGCAGGCAGGGTGACCCGGGCAGCTCCCATTTCTACGTCTCGCTGGAAGATGATGTCGCCCGCCGCTTCGGCGGCGACCGCGTCAAGGGTTTCATGGAGTGGGCAGGCTTCGACGAGAATACGCCCATTGAACATCCTATGGTCAGCAAGGCCATAGAGAACGCCCAGGTCAAGGTCGAAGGCTACCACTTCGACATCCGCAAACACCTCGTCGACTATGACGATGTGGTCAACAAGCACCGTGAGGTGATCTACGCCGAGCGGGATAAAATCCTCAGCGGCGCTGACCTCAAGGCAAACATCCTGGCCATGGTACGAGATGAAAGCGAGAAGGTGGTAGGCACACATTGCAGCAACGACCTCGTTGAGCCGGACTATGCTGGCCTGGTGGAAGACGCTGCTACTATCTTTCCTCTACCGCCGCAGCTCAACGCCAGTGCCTTATCCGAGATGAAGCCAAAGCAAATCACCGAGAGCCTGGTCGACTACGCCAATCGATTATACGAGCAGAAAGAGACAGAGGTCGGCTCTAGCGAGATGCGTCTCCTGGAGAGACTGGTGATGCTACGGACTATCGACAGCCTGTGGAAAGACCACCTCACCGAAATGGACCACCTCCGTCAGAGGGCAGGCCTCTATGCTATAAAACAAGTCGACCCCCTGGTCATGTACAAGAAAGAAGGCCATGCCCTGTTCGACAGCCTGCTGGCTAGCATCCAGCACGACGTCGCCCACACCATCTATAGAGTTAGCCTTACCAAGAGAGAAGCCCCCGCCCAACAGCAACGCCAGAAAGCTGCCGTCCCCGCCGGCAAGAAAGTCGGCCGCAACGCCCCCTGCCCCTGCGGCTCGGGCAAGAAATACAAGCACTGCTGCGGCAGATAAGACCTCCAGTCTTCAACTTGATTGATATTTCCCTCCAGTTTTGACATACTGATTCCAATAAACGAGTTAGACTTACAGCTTATTCAACAGAATACAGAACTACCCCGCCAGGCTCTCCTAACCCTTTCTGCCCAACCCCAGGGGTCCAGTCCACTTTGACAATTGAGCACAAATAGTGTACAATTGTATACAAATAATGCTCAATTGAGTGGGGCAGGGGATGCTGGAACACATCATAACATCCAAGACAAAGCGGAAGCTCCTGAAGCTATTCGTCTTGCATCCAGAAAGAAGCTTCTACATTCGGGAAATTGAGAGACTGATTCAGGAGCCGGTTGCCGCCGTCAGGAGAGAGCTGGGCTATCTCGAGGAAGCCGGCTTCCTGAAGTCCCGGCATGAAGGCAATCTGAAGTACTTCGAAGTCAACACGGATTCCCCCATCTACTCCGAACTCAAGAGAATCATCTATTCAACCATTGGTTTCGGAGATTACCTGAGGGAAAAACTTCATGACTTCGATTCCATAGATTTGGCTTTCATTTACGGTTCAGTCGCAAGAAATGAGGAGAATACGCAAAGCGATATCGACCTTTTGATTGTAGGTGCTGTCGGCGATAGGAGCTTTCATCAGACCATATCCGCGCTTGAAATGGAGACGGGGCGGGAAATCAACTACAGCTTGATGACAAAAGAGGAATTCGAGGACAGGCTCAAGAAGAAGGACGTCTTCTTGACACGGGTTCTCAGCGAGGAAAAGATCATTCTGAAAGGAAGCTTGGATGTCCATTGACAAGCTTCTCAAAGAAGCAAAGATACATCGCTTTGAACCAAAGCGGGGTGAAATTAGCAAATCCCTGGAAATTGCCAGGCGCGATTTATCCCTAGCTGAAAGAATCCTTCAGGAAGACCTAGATTGGTGCTTTTCCATTACATATAATGCAGTCTTTCAAGCTTGCCGCGCATACATGTTCTCCTTAGGCTACCGCCCTGCAACCAGCCAAGCGCACAAGGCAGCCTTCGAATTCATGGAATTGACCATTGAAGACCCTCACAAGGAGATAATCGCCTACTTCGACCGAGCCAGAAAGAAACGACACAGAACGCTATATGATGAGGTGGGACTGGTAACCAGAACAGAAGCCGAAGAGCTGCTCCAAATGGCAAAAGATTTCATAACCGAAATTGAACAAAGGCTAAAGGGATGAAAAACACCGCTATTGCCAAGGTATTCCAGGACATCGCTGACCTGCTGGAGCTGAAGGGGGAGAACCCGTTCAAAATCCGGGCGTATCAGCGGGCAGCCCGCACCATCGACCACCTGCCCAAAGAGATAGAGATTATGCTCGAGGAAGGCGAGGACTTGAAGATAATCCCTGGTGTGGGCGAGGCAATAGCCAAGAAAACTACCGAACTAATAAGCACCGGAAAGCTCGGCTACTACGAAGACCTCAAAGCCGAGTTCCCAGAAGGCATAACCAGCCTGCTGGAAATCCCGGGCATCGGTCCCAAGATAGCAAAACGGCTCTCCAGCGAACTGGGGATAATCTCTGTAGATGGACTGGAGCAGGCCATCAAAGACGGCCAGGTAGCTAAGATGTTCCGCCTCGGTGATAAGACAGCCGATAACATGCTGCACCAGATTCAAGCGCTGCGCCGCAAAGACCAGCGCATCCCCATAGGCGAAGCCTTACCTGTGGTAGAAGAAATCCTGGATGCTCTCCGCCTTGTGCCCGGGGTGAGAAACCTGACCGCCGCCGGCAGCCTGCGCCGCTTCAGAGAAACGCTGGGCGATATCGACCTCATGGGCACAGCGGATACCCCGGAAGAGGTTATCAATACCTTCGTTGTCCTGCCTCAAATAAGGGAGGTCCTTGCTCAAGGCTCCACCAAGGCCAGCGTCATTCTCCCGGGCGGACTTCAGGCCGACTTAAGAATGGTGGAGCACGACTCCTTCGGCTCTCTGCTACAGTATTTCACCGGCAGCAAGCAACACAATATCGGCCTGAGGCTAAGAGGCCAAAAGCAGGGGCTGAAACTGAGCGAGTACGGCATCACCGACCTGTCTAGAGATAAGCTGGAGAAGTTCGCCTTTGAAGAAGACTTCTACGGCCGACTGGGGCTACAGTACATCCCACCGGAGCTACGAGAAGCCCAGCAGGAAATAGAAATGGCCGAGCAAGGTGCCATCCCCAGGCTTGTAGAGCTGTCAGACATAAAGGGAGACCTTCACGTTCACACCGACTGGAGCGACGGTCACGAGTCCATCCAGGCCATGGCACTGGTCGCTAACGCCCTTGGATATGAGTATATTGCCATCACCGACCATTCAGGCGGACGGGGCATCGCCCACGGACTCGACTCGGAGCGACTGCGAGAGCAAATTGAGGAAATCAAACAGCTCAATCAGCAGCTTAGCGGTATTCGTATTCTTTCCGGCACAGAGGTAGATATCCGGGCGGACGGCAGTCTGGACCTGCCTCAGGACCTTCTGGCGGAACTGGATATCGTTGTCGCTGCCATCCACTCAGGCATGAATCAAAGCGAAGAGCAGATAACCCGACGCATTCTGGGAGCCATAGAAAATCCGAATGTCGATATCATTGCCCACCCCACCTGCCGCCTCCTGGGTGAGCGAGAGCCGGTAGCGGTTGACCTTGAAGCCGTCTTCAGAGCCGCCGCCAGGCATAACAAAGCCCTGGAAATCAACGCCATGCCCAGCCGGCTTGACTTGAAGGATATCCACGCCTATCGGGCGCGGGAACTGGGAGTGAAACTGGCGCTGGGGACAGATGCCCACAGCAGCGCTCACTTAGACTTCATGCGCTTCGGGGTTGGCGTTGCCCGCCGCGGCTGGTGCCAGCCCCAGCATATACTCAATACCAGGCCGGTCGAAGAGGTACTATCACTTTTGAGGAGTTAAGCCATGATTATGACCACCCAATATGAAGAGGTGACCCAGATCAAAATGAACCGCTATCCGGAGTTTAACCCTGGCTACAGTGTCTGTGCTTACCTCGTTGACGGTCTCCTGATAGACAGTGGACAGGCCCACATCGCCGAGGAGTTGACCGATTTCCTGAAGGACAAAGAGGTAAGAACAGTAGTCAACACCCACTATCACGAAGACCACATTTCGGCTAATGCACTGCTCAAAGAGAGATACGGGGTTGAGCTTCTGGCTCATCCGTTGGCTATAGACAGAATCAACCAGCCGGCTACCCTCTATCCCTACCAGGAAGAGGTCTGGGGCTATCCTATCCCCAGCCAGGTGAAGGCAATCGGCGACAGCGTCACCACCCAGCATTTTCGCTTCGAGGTAATCCATACTCCAGGTCACTCTGACGACCACATCTGCCTCTTTGAGAAAGGCAAAGGCTGGCTCTTTTCGGGCGACCTATTCGTTAGTACTCGTCCCAATGTAGCCCGACCTGAGGAGAACCAGTGGCAAATCATAGCCTCGCTCAAAAAGGCCAAGGATTTGATGCCGCGAGCGCTCTTCCCAGCCCCAAGGGGAGTCAGAGTAGTAACTGATCCAGTGCCTGTGCTGGAACAGACTATCCGTTACCTCGAAGATTTGGGGCAGAGAGTCATGGAGCTAGATGACAAGGGTTTGTCTCCAGACGAGATGAGACAGCAGATTTTTGGTGATGAGGCCCCTTTAGCCGAGTTCACTCAACAGCAGTTCTCATCGCTAAACCTGGTGAAGTCCTACCTCAAAGAGAGGCTAACCTGACGATGCTGTCAGAAGAGGCGCAAAGTACCTCAGTCAGCAAGGCTGAAGGTGATGCCAGGGCGATTGAGCACTTCAAGCAGGCCATAGCCAGCGGCACGCACTGGTACCTGGCTTTGCTCGAGGCCATCAAGTTGTGGAGCAGTGCCGAGGAGGACTACAACGGCCGCCATTACCGTTACCTGATCGAGGGCGAGGCTTTCGACTGGCTGTTGCTGGCAGAGCGTCTCTTCCAGGAAATAGGCGACGTCATCCCGGAAAAGGAGAGAACCGACCTCCTTTTCTTCGACCGACCGCCCTTGGAGCTGAGCAAGGAGAGATTCAAGAAGCTAATTGGCCCGGCCAAGTATCGCGCATACCTCAACTATCTTTACGGTATTCTGGTGGAGGAGGCTTTGCTTTCGGCTGTGGTCGAGGAGATTCGCAAAGAGCGCAGGTCTTTAGGCTCGAACAAACACGCCGATGACCTTGATAAGGCCTACCGTCGTATCTATAGGGCGAGCCAGCAAGCGCTGCTGGATAGCTTCAGAAAGGAAAAGCACTATACAAAACGCAAATCTGCGAGTCTGACCGAGCTCAAAGAATTCACCTACTGGCTGTTCAAATACCGGCTCAAAACCTGTGACAAGACGCGGGTAGCCAGTGACACCAAGAAAGCCCTGATGCAAATGCATCAGAACCTGGCGAAGAAGACAACTGTCAGTTGAGCTGAGCCAGCTCTTGCTTAAGCCTCGTCAACTTATCCTTGCAGGATTGAAGCTTGCCCCGCTCCTTCTCCACCACCGCCGTCGGCGCTTTGGATACGAAAGCAGCGTCTTTCAGGCTCTCTTCCAGCCGGGCGATTTCCGCCTGATTGGCGGTGATTTCCCTCTCCAAACGCTGACTCTCAGCAGCCAGGTCAACCATGCCTGCCCAGGGCAGGACAACCTCCGCTTCCTTCAACACCAAAACTAGGGCTTTCTCCCCCTTTGCCTCCCTTTGGTTCCGACCTAAGACCGCCAGAGGCCGAGCCTTAGCCAGGATTTCTATCGCCACAGACTGCGAAGCTATGGCTGGGCAGAGATCATCTGCATAGATACGAGCTTCAATCCACCTGGTTGGAGGCACTTTATGCTCAGCCCGAGCATTGCGAATGCAACGGATGATTTCTATGACTGAGTCCATCACACGCTGAGCCTCAGGGTCAGTGGCCTTCTCATCGGCAACCGGGTATGGCGCAATCATTATGGAATCTGGCTCAAGGCTTCGTTCAGGCAAACGCTGCTTCAAGCCTTGCCACAGCTCCTCGGTGATGAACGGCATGAAGGGGTGGAGAAGCCGGAGCGTCGTCTCCAGGACATGAGCCAGAACAGGTAAAGGCAAAAGAGTCCCCTGAGACAAGCGGACTTTGGCCATCTCAATATACCAGTCACAGAACTCCCCCCAGAAGAAGTCATGTATCTGTCGCTCAGCCTCCCCGAACTGGTAATCGCACATCAACCTGTCAACACTCGTAGCAAGGCGACTGAGCCGACTCAGAATCCATCGGTCCTCTAACGCCTCTGGGTGCTCTGCCGTCAGTCTTGCCAGCGCCTGTCCTTCCATCGGCGTGGCCTCGAGGCTTCCGAAGACGAATCGGGCAGAATTCCACAGCTTGTTAGCGAAGTTGCGTCCAGCCTCCAGTCTATGCCGGCCGAGATTAACATCGTTCCCCGGAGAAGTCCCGGTAGTCACGGCAAAGCGGAGGGCGTCAGTGCCATACTCATCTATGGCGTCGGTGGGACTCAGAACATTCCCCCGCATCTTGCTCATCTTATCGCCTCTTTCGTCCCGAACCAGGCCGTGCAGATAGACCGTGCGGAACGGAATGTCACCCGTGTCTTCCAAGCCCATCATGATCATCCTGGCAACCCAGAAGAACAGTATGTCATAGCCGGTCTCCATAACCGAGGTTGGGTAGAAATACTTCAGGTCATCCGTATCCTCGGGCCAGCCCAAGGTCGAGTGCGGCCACAATGCCGAGCTAAACCAGGTATCGAGCACGTCAGGGTCTTGCTGGATGTCATTCGAGCCGCAGTGACTGCAGGCCAAAGGCTGACCGACAGACACCGTCTGCTCGTCACACTTGCTGCAATACCAGACTGGAATTCGATGGCCCCACCACAACTGGCGGCTGATGCACCAATCGCGGATATTCTCCATCCAGTTGACATACACCTTGGTAAACCGCTCAGGGATTATGGTGATACGGCCTTCGTCAACAGCCTTGATTGCCGCCGCAGCTAGTGGCGCCACTCTAACAAACCACTGCTGGCTAGCCTCGGGCTCAATCATCGTCTGGCAACGGTCACAGTGCCCCACGGAATGAGAATGCGGCTCGATCTTCTCCAACAGGCCAGCTTTCTCGAAGTCAGCTATTACCTTTTCCCGACAGGCGAAGCGGTCAAGCCCGGCATAGGGACCAGCGTCTTCATTCATGGTGGCGTCCGGGTTCAGTATATTCACCAGCGCCAGGCCCTGTCGTTCCGATATTTCGAAGTCCACCGGGTCATGCGCTGGAGTAATCTTAACCGCACCAGTGCCAAATGTGAGGTCAACAGCGCTGTCGGTGATGACAGGAATCACCCTTCCGATGACTGGAAGGATAACCTTCTTGCCTGTCAAGCCCTTGAAGCGCCCATCCTCAGGATTCACCGCCACGGCTGTGTCCCCGAGGTAGGTCTCTGGCCGAGTGGTAGCTACGGTAACAAATCCATCGCCATCAGCCAGTGGGTACCGAAGATAATAGAGATTGCCTGTTACATCCTTGTGCTGGACCTCCAAGTCCGAAAGGGCAGTCTGACAGCGAGGGCACCAGTTGATAATGCGTTCTCCACGATAAATCAGCCCCTTGTCATACAGGCGAACGAAAGCAGTGCGTACCGCCAGAACTGGCCCATCGTCCAGAGTAAAGCGCTCCCGAGTCCAGTCGCAGGAAGCTCCCAGTCTCTGGTGCTGATAGGTAATTGACTGCCGGGACTGGCCCACCCACTCCCACACGCGGTCAATGAACTTCTCTCTGCCCAACACATGTCGGTCCGTTCCTTCTTTGGCCAGCTTTTGCTCCACCACCACTTGAGTGGCAATGCCGGCATGGTCGACTCCAGGCAACCACAGTGTAGGCTCACCCTTCATCCGATGCCACCTGGTCATAACGTCCTCCACTGTTGCCGTCAGACCATGTCCCAAATGAAGCTCGCCGGTCACATTAGGCGGCGGCATAATGATGACGAACGGTTGTTTCTTGTGGTCTATCTTCGGGGTGAAATAGCCCTGCTCCATCCAGAAGCGATACCACTTCTGCTCAACTTCACCCGCTTCATAAGCCTTTGGAATTTCAGGCATAAGTCATACTTCCCCCATGTTCTAACTTGGGTGAACGACTATTAGATAAGTCATTCTGTATCATTCTGAGCCCTACGGGCGAAGAATCTCTCTCCTTCTTTAGACTCCTCGCTCCGCTGAGAGTGACAATTCACTATTAAAATGCGACCCTTCAGGGTCGCTAGCGAGGCTGAAGCCTCGCACTACATGCCCCGTCCATCTAATCCAACCAATGTAGTGCGACCTTTTAAGGTCGCCTTAAGCGAGGCTAAAGCCTCGCACTACCAATCTACCTCATCCAGAATAGGCTGGGGGGCAGCCTAGAGCATCGGCTCTAGGCACGATTGGAGCCGATGCTCCAATCCACCCGCGGCAAAATGCTTCTTGCCTTTACTGAATGTCAACATATTTGCTTAAGCCCGCGCTGCCTCTTGCACCACCCCAGTAGGGACAGACCTTCAGGTCTGTCCGCTTCTGAATGACCCCAGCGAGGCTAAAGCCTCGCACTACATGTTAGTCATCAAGCACGCGATAAGTACGTCGTGTCTTGTCAACCTCGATTTTCGGAATATAGTCTAATTCCTTGAACCGTGGGTGGTGTTCAAACAGCAGTGCCAGATTCCTGCTCATGAGGATGAACCCTTTATCCCTGCTACGTACCCAGTTAGTCTCCAAAGGGCCTGCGACCGACTCCAACGTAAACCTTGCCTTTTCCTCTGGGAAAAGCCCCTCATATCCTGGCAATACCTTTATCTTTAGCCGGTGGCACTTGATCCGGTCTGGTTTCAACGGCTGACATTTTACCACCACAGTACCCGGCACCAGGGACCAGCCCAAGAGCTCAACTACCCTGTCCAAAATCTTGTCCGCCACTTCTCTTTTGGGCAAGAGGGGCAACTGCTCCTCTTTGCCCTCACGGTCGATTATGACCACCCGGTTAGTGTCGGTGCCAATGCCACTATCGGCAGCCGTGATGTCGTTAGCAACGATAAGGTCAAGCTGTTTCTTGTGGAGCTTTTCCGTGGCATTCGCCACCAGGTTCTCGCTTTCGGCGGCGAAGCCGACCCGAATGAAGTCCCCCTTAACCTCCCCAAGAATATCTGGCGTCCTCTCCAGCTCCAGCGTCAGGCCAGAAGCCTCCTGCCGTTTGATCTTGCTCTCGGACACCTGCACCGGTCGGTAGTCGGCTACAGCCGCCGCCATAATCAAAGCGTCGGCCTTGGCAACAGCCTTCTTCACCGCCTCGTACATTTCCTGAGCAGTTCCAACATCAACCGTGTCCACGCCGCCCGGTTTGGGTAGAGCACTGGATGCGCTTATCAACATTACCTGAGCACCGCGGTCTCTGGCTGCCTCAGCCAAGGCATAGCCCATCTTGCCCGACGAGCGGTTAGTCAGGCACCGAACCGGGTCAACAGGTTCCTGGGTGCCGCCGGCGGTGACGACAATACGTTTGTCAGCCAAATCACCGCCTTTGCCCAACACCTGGCATATAGTACCCAGAATCTCGTCTATATCAGCCAGACGTCCCAGACCCATCTTGCCTGAGGCAAGTCGGCCGTAGCCTGGGCCGACGATAGCAAAACCGCGGGCTTCCAGCTTGGCCAGGTTCTCCTGAGTAACCGGGTTCTCATACATGTTCACATTCATTGCCGGAGCCACAATGACCGGCGCCTTGGTCGCCAGCACCGTGCAGCCAAGCATATCATCAGCAATGCCAGCAGCCAATTTGGCAATGCTATTCGCCGTAGCCGGAGCTATGACCACCACGTCAGCAGCCTCGGCCAAAGCCACATGCTCGACGCTGAATTCAGTGGCTAACTCAAACATCTCGGTAACCACAGGCCGCCCCGTAATGCTGCAGAAGGTAATCGGTGTAACAAACTCGGTGGCCGCGTCAGTCATGATGACCTCGACTCTAACCCCTGCCTGCGTCAACCTGCTGGCTAAGTCAGCCGCCTTGTAAGCGGCGATACTGCCGGTCACTCCTAACACCACGGTCCTATTGTTTAGCATCATGTTTTGCCCCTTTTCTCCCTCAACCCCTACGTCTTATTCATTTCGTGAATCAAACGCAGGCCAACTAGCGTCAAATCAGGGTTTACTTCCTCAATTACCGGCGTTTCCTCAGCCAGAAGCTCCGCATAGCCTCCGGTGGCCACTACTTTCGCCTTACCTCCCAGCTCCTGCTGAATTCGAGCGACTATGCCTTCAATCAACCCCACGTAACCATAGACTATCCCCGAGTGCATAGCAGCAATAGTATTCCGGCCGATAGCCTGCTTGGGGTGAGCCAATTCCACCCGGGGCAGTGCGGCAGTCCGGGTAAACAAGGCCTCAGTGGCAATAGCAATTCCGGGAGCAATGGCTCCGCCCAGATAGTCCCCCTCCTCAGACACCACATCAAAAGTGGTAGCAGTACCGAAGTCGATGACAATCACCGCGCCACCGTACAACTGATGAGCCGCTACAGCATTCACTATCCGGTCGGCGCCAACCTCTCTCGGGTTATCCATGGCGATTCGCACGCCCGTCTTAACGCCGGCCTCCACCACCAGAGGGGAGACCTTCAGATAGCGCCGGCAGACCTCTTCAAAAACACCCACCAGCGGTGGGACGACGCTACAAAATACCGCGTCTGTAATCTGGGAAGCAGCCAAGCCCCGCCGGTCAAAAAGATTGAGGATCAAGCTAGCATACTCATCTGGCATGCGATGAACCCCTGTGGCCACTCTCCAGGTTGCCTTCAACTTGGCATCATCGAACACGCCAAGAATGATGTTGGTATTACCGATATCACCAGCTAGTAACATACTACTCGACCACAAGACGGCCTCAATTCCCAACACACCTCGGCCATCCTACAACCCCATCTAACCTTAAGACGTCTCTGCGTACTTCAGCGCCGTTATCACCTTTGGCAAGACTGGCAGAAGGTCACCGGCCAACATGCCGGCCTCACCTATCTCTTCTTTGACCACCTCCCCAGACTGACCGTGAAGATAGACACCACAGGCTGCAGCGTCGAAGAGAGGCAAGCCTTGAGCCACCAACCCGGCAATCACCCCGCTGAGGACGTCGCCGGTCCCCGCCGAAGCCAATCCCGGGTTAGCCACCTGGCTGATTCTCGCCCTCCCGTCGGGCGCAGCCACGACGGTGTACGCACCTTTAAGTACCACTACCTTCCCCCATTGTGCAGCTGCTTTTCGAGCCGTCTCCAGGCGCTGCCGCTGCACCTCATCTACCGAGACTCCCGTCAATCGCGCCATCTCACCAGGATGTGGCGTAAGTATAGCACCCTGACTTAGCTTCTGCCACCAGCCTGGCACCTGCGCCAGAGTGTTTAAGGCATCTGCATCAACGACCAAAGCCGGCGAAGAACTCTGTGGCAAGCCAAACAGGGCAGCCTTGACGAATTCCACAACAGACGCGCTTTGTCCCAGACCACACCCTATAAGCAAAGCATCGTAGCCTGGCAGCCATTCCTGCAAAACCGATGCCGCCGCAGAAGCAATAATTCCCGCTTCAGCCTCCGGCAAAGGGGCATAGGTTATCTCAGTCAGCTTTTCCGCCAGAATCGGCTGAAGACTCCGTGCAGTGGACAGCGTCACCAGACCAGTCCCCACCCTTGCTGCCCCCATGCAGGCAAGATAGGCAGCCCCAACATAGTTGATTGAGCCAGCCACTACCAGCACCCTGCCAAAGGTCCCCTTGTTAGCATCGAGGGGACGCTCAGGCAACACCGACCTAGCCCAATCTGCAGTGATGAGCTCAGTGGTTACGTTTGCAGCCAGGGTCGGCGGTATGCCGATGTCAGCTACAATAACCTTGCCAGCCCTCTCAGCGCCGGGGAAGTTGAATAAGCCTGGCTTGGGATAGCCGAGAGTGACAGTAGCATCAACATGAGGACAGTTTGCATCAACAGCTCCCGTGTCAGCATCAAGTCCCGAAGGCATGTCCACCGCAATAACACAAAGCCTGGGACGCTTCCCCTTGGCTGCTATTACTCTGGTCAACACTTGCTTGAACACACCCTCAACCGCTCTACTTCTGCCAGTACCGAAGACAGCATCAATCACCACCTCTGCAGACGTCAGGAGCTCGTCCAAACCGGCGAAATCCCCATCCTCCTCAGCCTGCGTAGCGGCTATGCCACGTTCTCGAGCCAGGTCCAGGTTCTTGTCGCCAGCCGTGCCGCGACTACACAGGTAGAGATTAACCTCAGCCCCCCATTCCTCAAGGTAGCGAGCTGTCACCAGACCATCACCACCGTTATTGCCCGGGCCAACGATGACCAGAACATGCTTCCCAATAACGCCGCCAAGAAATCTCCTCGTCTCCTCGGCTACGGCCCGCCCGGCGTTCTCCATCAATGTTTCGGTGGTCACACCAAGCTCTGCAGCACCTCGGTCAATCTCCCGCATTTGCTCAGCAGTAACAACCTTCATAATTCCAGCCCCCCTTTCAAAAGATTCCCCAACGCTCCCACCTCTCATCCCGAGCCCTCCACCAACGCCAAGCCAAAGATCAAAAGCCAAAAGTCTTCCGCCTCTCAAAGCCAGTCGAATTCATCGTTGCGTTTTGATCTGT
>CAZTRR010000007.1:0-2663 GCA_964616785.1 uncultured Dehalococcoidales bacterium | reverse complement strand
CAAAAGTCTTCCGCCTCTCAAAGCCAGTCGAATTCATCGTTGCGTTTTGATCTGTCATTTTGTATTTTACATTTTGGCTTCTCCATTTGTATCCTCACTTCTTACCTCTCAGAGTCAGAATGCTCTTCGCAAGTATATTCGCAATTTCAGTCACCTCTCCCAGAAGGCTGTCTGTTGCCTCTCTTTCAGCTTTATGCGAATCCCGCAAAAGACCCAACCAGAACTTCGTCTCATTAGCTGATTTCAAGGCGTAGGCAAAGAAGTTGGCGTAGTCTTTTCTTGAGGGTGCACCTTGCGCTTCAACCACATTGGCTCCAATGCTGGTGGCACTCCGCAATAACTCCTCACTGATAATCCTTGAAACCTGTCCTTTCGGCAGCTCCTCAACAAACGCGATAATTTGTAGCGCAAACCTGTAAACGCGCCCCTTGAATTCCTCTTTGAATTTCAATCTGTCATTTTGCATTTTACATTTTAGCCTTTACATTCCCATCCTCTCCAGTTCCTTACTCATCGCCTGCCAGTGCGTTCCCTGCCAGTATATACGATGGCATGATGGACATTCCATGTAGTGGCTCTGGGTCTTGAAAACGTAAGGCGGTACCAAATCGCGCATCTCATCTCTATCTCTCTCCACCAGGCTCTGGTTACACTCGAGGCAGAGGGAGAACGGCCTCAACTGATAATCCAGATTCAAGGTGTCGACAATCTGCCGCAGTTGACCCTTGGGGTCGTCGCCCTCAATATGGATTGCTTTTAGCCTGCCGCTGGTTACCAGCCGCCGCTTCATAATCTGCGAATCCTTGGTCAGAATTACTCTGTTTTCCGACAAAGCGGCTCTGATCATCTCACCGTCATCTTTCTCCCTGAAAAGCACGGCATCATATCCCATTATCCTCAACCATTTTGCCAGTTTCCCAACGTTATTATCAACGATGAACTTAGGTTCCACAGACTATCTCACACAACCCTTCAACTCACCCGAAGAGGGTTGAAATTGATTCCGTAGTCATAGACATCGATACCCTCTTTTCGCTTCAGATAACCCACCACGCCATAGGTAAGTGGAGTAGCTGCAGCTTCGTAAGCCGTTTTCACCAGCCAGTGGCTCAGGATCATGGTACCCAGCGTAGAGAAAGCCAGCACTCCTGCAAAAGCAACGGTCAGAACAACTACGGTATCGATACCCTGCCCCACCAGGGTGGAGCCTATGGTTCTCATCCACAGCCACCGCCCCCTGGTCCTGACTTTCATTTTGGCCAGCACGAAGGAATTCGCGAACTCGCCGAAGAGATAGGCCACGAAGGAAGCCAGCAAGAAGCGAGGGGTACTACCTAGAATACGCTCGTAGGCGCTTTGCGCCTCGAACACCGGCGCCGCAGGCAGGATTTTGCCCACCCAAATGGCCACCACAGCAACCAAGTTGCAGAGGAACCCCAGCCATATCACGCGACGTGCCTGCTCGTAGCCATAGACTTCGGTGAGAACGTCGCCGATGATGTAGTTCAGAGGGAAGATTACTATTGCCGCCGGCAGAACCAGGGCGCCAACACTTACCTGCTTGACGATCATGATGTTGGCTGCAATGAGGCAGGTAATAAAAAGGGCTACCACCACTACAAACCTGTGAGAGACAGTCATCGCAATAGCCCTCGCTCTTGCGTACAAGCCAGCCCTAGAGCCAGCGCCTGCGGCGGATGAAAAGGAGCATACCTACGGCAATGCCGACCATAACAAGAAGCAATACCAGCAGTGGCCAAAGGCCGCTTTCTCGCCCGCCGGGTAATGTGATGTTCATACCGTAGATGCTGGCCAGGAGAGTGGCTGGCGCCAGAAGCGCCATGACAATAGTCAGCACCCGCATAATCTCCTGAATCCGGTGCGAGGTGAGCCAGTTGCTGGTTTCCGCCAGCCCATCCACCACCTCCTTGCAGTCCTCCAGACCGTCCCAGATCTTGCGGATATGGTCGGCGATATCACCAAAATAGACTTCCTGCTCCTCCTTGAAAAAGGGGTACTCCTCCCCCTCCAGTGCCTCGACCACACCAATCTGAGGACGGATAACACGGCGGAAGGAGATCAGGTCCCGGCGCATTAAAGACATCTCACGGACTGTCTCCGGAACCGCCTTGGCGAAAATGAGGTCTTCAACCTTATCGATGTTATCTATCAGCTTGTTGAGGATAGGGAAACAGTAGTTAACCAGCCTGTCCAGGATATGGTAAAGGAGGTAGCTCGAGCTTCGCCCCATGTAGTTCTTGCGCGTCTCTTCATCAAGCTGGCACTCCTTGAAGAACTTGGCCAGAGGCTTAAGGTCACCTGACTTGTGCACCGTGACCAGGTAGTCCTCGCCAATGAAGATATCAACTTCGCTGGGGGTGGTCACCCGGCTTTCCTTGTCGAACACGGGAAAATGAAGCACGATGAAGAGGTGGTCATCATATTCGTCGATCTTGGGACGCTGCACACGGCTCACCACGTCATCCAGATTAAGAGGATGGAAGTCGAAGTGCTGAGCCAGGTACTCTACGTCCTGGTCACCCGGCTTCTCAATGTAGGTCCAGGTCAGCTTGCCATACGTGACCAGGTCCGCATTCAGCTCCGCCTCTTTACTGACCAACGGCTTCACCATGTCACAAACACCAACGATGAGAGTCTGGCCC